>CAYNPR010000088.1:0-6690 GCA_964399115.1 uncultured bacterium
CTTCCTTCGCCACAGTGGATTTATAGGTATCAATGGAAATTAATATGTCCGGATTACTTTCACGGATAGATTCAATGACGGGAATCGTTCTATCTAATTCATCTTCTATCGTCAACGGCTCTGCGCCAGGTCGAGTAGATTCCCCACCTACATCAATGATGTCGGCACCATCTTCTATCATTTGAAGGGCATGGTCCACTGCAGATCTATGAGAAAAAAACTGACCCCCATCGCTAAAAGAATCGGGGGTCACGTTTAAAATACCCATAACCAATGTCCCACGTTGAGGGTTTCTACACCAGTTATTGAATAAATTCCGTATAAACTTCGTCTTCAAATCTGGATTAAGTATCCTTTTGTTTTTCGGATTCCCTGACTGGTGGTTTTGACCCTTTTCTAACGGTTACCACACGATTTTGATGGGATGCTTTTCGAGTGCTATTTTTTCCTCTTGGCTGTCGTTTGTGACTAAATTTTCTTCCTTTTCTAGTTTTTTTCTGCCCGTTGACTCTTTTGATTAATTTTTTTCCATTCAAAATTTTGTCAAGGTCCTTTGCATCCAACGTTTCATGTTTCAATAGTTCCTTTGCGATTCGATGAAGGATTTCAATATCTTTCCGTAGTATTTCTTCTGCCTCTCGTTGTGAATCCCTGACGATTCTGGATATTTCCTCATCAATCATCCGAGAAGTCACTTCACTGTAATCACGGTGAGATTGGATTTCACGCCCAAGAAAAATTTCCTCATTTTTCTTCCCGAACGCCATGGGTCCAAGCAAATCACTCATGCCCCACTCAGTAACCATTTTCCGAGCGATTTGTGTAGCATGTTCAATATCATTCCCGGCACCAGTCGTCATTTCATTGAAAATGAGCACTTCCGCACTTCGGCCTCCCATCAGAATCGATAATCTTCCTTCCACATATTTTCTTGTATAACCGTGTTTCTCATCGATGGGGAGTTGCTGGGTAATCCCTAAAGCCCGCCCACGAGGAATAATCGTGATTTTATGTACGGGGTCTGCTCCTTTCGTACGAATAGCCACCAGCGCGTGTCCCGCCTCATGGTATGCCGTCACTTCTTTTTCTTCTTCGGTTAAAATCAAACTTTTGCGTTGAATTCCCATCATTACCTTATCTTTAGCTTCCTCAAAGTCTTCCATACCAACGGATTTTTTTCTCTTTCTTGCAGCAAGAAGAGCAGCTTCATTTACAATACTTGCAATATCTGCACCCACCAGACCTGGTGTCCCCTTTGCTAAGGTTTCCATATTCACGCTTCGATGATTCATAACCACCTTTTTAGAATGGACTTTAAAAATACCCAATCTTCCTAAATAATCCGGAATGTCCACAACAATCTGACGATCAAATCTTCCCGGACGTAGCAAAGCCGGATCCAATACGTCAGGCCTATTTGTCGCAGCGACCACAATTACGTTTTGAGTATTGTCAAATCCATCCATCTCAACCAAAAGTGCATTCAAGGTCTGTTCCCTTTCATCGTGCCCACCACCAATTCCGGCACCTCGTTGACGACCGACGGCATCCAACTCATCTATAAATACAATACAGGGGGAACTCTTTTTAGCTTGATCAAACAAATCTCTAACGCGAGACGCACCGACTCCCACAAACATTTCAACAAAATCCGCACCACTTAGAGTGTAAAAAGGGACACTCGCTTCACCTGCTATAGCACGAGCCAATAATGTTTTACCGGTGCCGGGAGGTCCAATTAACAGTGCACCCTTAGGAACTTTAGCACCCAGTTTTTGAAATCGTTTCGGATTCTTTAAATAATCAATGACTTCCTTCAATTCTTCCTTTGCCTCTTGGCATCCAGCTATGTCCTTAAACGATACTCTGGGTTGATCCGAAGTCCATAGTAATGCACGACTTTTCCCAAATTTAAAGATGCCTCCGACACCTCCGGCACCACCTTGCATCCTGCGAATCATGAAAAACCAAAATCCAATTAGAAGTATCCACGGCAGCATATTCAATAGGTAACCAGTCCAATCAATTTTCTTTTCTTTGAAGGTATATTTCAATTCGGCAGAGTCCCATTCTTCCGTGTTTTCTCGATCCACGAAAGGCAAGGTGAGTTTAAAATATATTATGTTTTCCATGGGCCCCAAAGGTGCGGTAACCGTTTGAGGAATATTGAATTTGCCATGGAAAACATTTCCAATGATTTCTGCGCTTTCAATATCCCCCGCTTTCAGAAATTCTCTATATTCGGTATATTCAATTTCAACTTCATTCTTACCCGATTCAGTTAACTGGCCCGATATATATATGGCACCGATGATAATGAGTATCCAAAGCAAACTTGTTTTCCCAGCTCGTTTCCATTCAAACTTGTCCAGTTGCTTATCTTGTTTATTTCTATTGGGACTATTTTGTGGCGTATTCTTTTTATTTTGCATAAAATTCCTGTTTTATGGTTCAATTACTTCATCCAGGCGATAGATCGCATCCAAATGTCTTAATTTTTGATTATAATCCAACCCGTATCCTACGACGAAATCCGGTGGTATTTCAAATCCAATGAAATCCACTGAAAAGTCCAACTTCGCAATATCCGGCTTGAAGAGAAATGTGATAATAGATATAGATTTTGGAGATGCACCTGTGAGCCGATCTCTTAAAAAATGAATCGTATGCCCCGAGTCAATAATATCTTCGACCAATATCACGTTCCGATTGGTTACGTCTGCTGAAATATCTTTAATAAGTTGGATAGTACCCGATGAACTTTTACCAACATAACTGCGGATTTTTATGAAATCCATTTCGCAGTCAATATTCAAAGAACGGAGAAGATCTGCCATGAACATGAAACTTCCATTCAATACACCAATGAAAATCGGATCCTTCCCTTTAAATTCGTTTGAGACGGCTTGGCCTATTTCTGAAACTCGCTTTTTAATGTCATCCTTTGAGAACAGCAATGTCATATTTCCAATTAATTCCTTCATTTAATTCAATTGAATCCTGCTCAATTGCGCTGTTTCAATCGTACTTGGTTTTGTTTTGACCCAATCTGCAATTCGGTGACCGCACACCCAGAAGATCTCACCGTTTGCCGAAACGACCGCTTGTTTTTCTTTAGTGAACCGGTCCACCTTTTCATTGATGAGAAAATCACTGATCTTTTGATGACCCGACATTCCTAAAGGCTGAAATAAATCCCCATCCCGCCAAAGTCGAATTTCTAAAATTTTTCCTTTGAGGACGGACCAATCGATCCATTCTTGATCGGGGTCAGAGGCGACGGAAGTAGTATTCCTCAATTGTGTTTTTAGCTTATATCTGTATTGGTTGAAATCGATATGCTTGTCCGGAAACAATTCGACTTTACTCTTGGTAAATCTTTTTCTCGATTTTTTCCCTAAAAGACATGATCTGTCAAACAAAAGTACCCACTCGCCTAGTTGTATTTGATTGCCGACCTGATTTTTTCTCAGAAATGATCTTAATGTCTCAATCTTATGTTTTGACCAAAGTTTTGTTTCGCGGTTCTCCATCAATATCTGGATCAATCTAATCTGTATAAGTTCCGTCATTTTATCAAAATTCTCGAATTCAATTTTAAAATGGTTTTGATTTCGAATTACACTTGGAAAACAAAATTCCGAAATGAGATAGTCAAGAGAATCCATCCATTCGGAAAAATGCTGAACGGATTGAGTGATTCCTCTCATTAAATGACGGGAATTATTTTCCCATGGTTTAATCACTTCATTTCGTAAAAAATTACGAGGAAAGCTCGAATCTGAATTCGTTTCATCCTCGCGGAACGGGATTTTATGCCGATGGACAAATTCTTTTAACTCATGTCTCGTGAATGGCAGCAATAGCCGAATAATACTCCCATTGGATTTTGCGATGCCTCGCAAACCCGAGATACCTGATTGTCGGGCAAGATTCATCAAGACTGTCTCCGCCTGGTCATTTGCATGGTGTGCCGTAAGGATCCACTTCAAGTCATTTTCACAGGCGATCTTCTGTAGCTTGTGATAACGATGATTCCGGGCCCATTCCTCTACGCTGGCTCCCTTTTTCATTTCATCGGGATTCAGATTCTTGGAAAAAAAAGGAATATCCAAATCTTCAGCTACTCCTTTAACAAAATTCTTATCAGAATTGGAATCTTTTCTCAGGTGATGATTGACATGTCCAATGGAAAGCCTAAAGTGATCCAATTCAACCAACATATACAGAAAGGCCATGGAATCAAGACCTCCTGAGACAGCTACGAGTACCTGATCTCCTTTCTTGAGCCTTTCAAAGGTGGACACATGTTTCCGGAATCGAATCCAAAAAGAATCCGATTGAATTAAGTTATGATTGAGTCTTTGCAATTCTCTCATTATCAGGAATTTACCTGTTTTAGCAACGGAAATAAAAATGGGTTTTGAGACATTTCTGTTTTCATAGTTGTATCCGGGCCATGCCCGGGATGAAGAATATAATCCGCTGGAATTTCTTTCATCAATTTAACCAGACTACTGCACAAGGTATCCCAATTCCCACCCGGCAAATCCGTTCTTCCAACAGAACCAGCAAAAAGCGTATCACCCGTAAAAATATGATCACTAATGACTAAACATGTCCCACCTGGTGTATGACCTGGGGTTGCAATGATTCGAATCGTATAGCTACCTATGTTTAATTCATCACTTCCATACCATTGATCCACTTTGGGAACACCCTGTGGTACCATACCAAAAAAGGCGAGATCTCGTTCGAAATTATTCAAGACAGGTTTTTCATTTTTATGTAAATAAAATGGTATCCCAAACTCTTTTTTCAGTTGAGTTACAGCACCGATATGATCCAAATGCGCATGGGTATTTATAATTGCAATAGGTTCCAAGCCTTCTTCTTCAATTGCATTTTGGATGAGCCAGGGCTCATCCCCTGGATCAATCACCAAACAAGCTACTAATCCTTTTTGCCAAGCTAAAAAACTGTTTTCTTGGAACGGGCCCGTTACGATCCGTTTTACATTTAAAGTCAAATTTTATTAAAAAACAGATGTGAGAGACACTGGATTTTATCCTCATATGAATGTGGATAAAGCATCCATTCCGCAGCGGATATACTGCTTAGGATCGAGTTCCCATCTTGCGGTGTAAAACAGAATCCGGTGATCTCATGATCATCTCTTACATTTAGTGACTGTTCCACAACCACTGTTTGATTCATGATACGACCGTAATGCCCATGATCGCGACCAAAAGAAAAAACAGTACTTGTCATGTCTTTCGTGGTCATGGCAACATAGGGATTATTATGAAGTTTTTCCTTTACTGTAAGCAGGTTTATCGGCTCTTTGACCTTCAAATTAAACCAGAGAATATGCATATACTGACTATTCACTTTCATTGCGGAAGAAAAGAGATTCAAATCAAGTCCCAGGGTCGAAAATAACCCGGCGGCATCCGCTGCATGATGGGATCCATATTTTTCATCCCCGTGGCACCCTACCTGAGGTGCTGGGATGAAACTCCCAGTTTGACTAATGTCGTTTGCACGACGAATACAGACATATTTTCCTTCCACTAAATTTTCCGGGTCATCTGTCAAAGCAAGAGTATGAGTGACACAGGATACGTTATGAGTATTGCAAGAAACTATCTGAATAAATTTATCAGATGAGTTTAACGCACTGTCATTGATACCTCGCGCATATTTCTTTCCAAAACCATCTTCACTTCCCTGAGCTAAAAATCCTTTTGTACTATCAATAAATTTCTCATAATACTTGGTCTTATTTGCATGCCCAACACCTTTAGGGGTACAATCAACCACTAGAGATGCCCGCTTGATGGACTCCTCCGTTTCCAAATCAGGATCCATATCTAATTTTTTAAATTCTTGCTCCTTCCCCGCATCTACGGAGAGACGGCCACCACGTCGCAATAGATCCATTACCTTTGACTGATCTCGGCGGAGTGCCGAATTTTTATGAAAGGTGACTTCATCAATCCCCAGTTGTTCTCGATAGTCGCAAAGAAGACCGATTAAGGGTTCCCCAATCGTTCCCGTCCCTACAACATGTACTATTTTCCGTTCCATTATGAATTGCTCCTTTTTGAAAAATTATTTTCTTTTAAATACCAGCAAAAAATACCAAGTGCCAATTTAATATCCAGAAAAATCTTTAGATAACTAGTCTCTCCTTTCTGTATTGTACCCAGTAATATGTTCCAAAACCAATTATTAATTCCAGAGCAATGAAAATAAATAAATTCCTGGCAACGCCATCATCAAAGCCATAGCTATGGAGGCCCACCTGAAGAAGGTTTACACCAAACCAGGCTAGGGCTACTATGATATTATTCAATGCCATACCCAGAGCAAATTCAGCAGGCTTTGTGAGCCCCGATAGGCGCATGTGGACCATCATTAACTGCCACAGAACGATGAGCAGTGCACCATTCTCTTTAGGATCCCAGCCCCAGAACCTCCCCCACGATTGGTCCGCCCAGATCCCACCCAAGATAGTACCGAAAAGCGTAAAAAACAGAGCAATCAGTGTGATCCCAAACAAATTATTGAATATGCTCTTTAGGCTTGATTTATTTTCTGGCTGTCTGATTGCCTGAACCAGGTATAAATGTCCAATGAAACCTGCGACTAAGGATGCACCGTACCCCATTGTTATAGTTGTAACAT
>CAYNPR010000089.1:0-6569 GCA_964399115.1 uncultured bacterium
AGATGCTTCATGACCTTTTTGCAGGGTTTGCACCAGGTCGCCCAAAAGTCGATCAGCAATGGACCGTCTTCAAGAAGTGCGTGAATGGACGTTTTTTTTCCATCCAATAATTGCACTTTCAAATCCGGGATTGTACTGCCGGTTCCATCATCTTTCCCAAAGAGCGATATGCTGAAAAAAAGAAAAAACGGCGTCAAATGTCTTTTCATATTATTGAGTTGTATTTTAGTTGAATATTGGTTGAAAATCCTGTCATAAATCTAACGGAAATCAAATTGAGTTTACTCAGAAATATTTCTCATAAAATAAAAAAGGCCAACGCAAGTCGGCCTTTTTTATTAAAAATTGTGAGAACTTATCCCCCATTAATGATCAACTGGACAAGCGTAATTACATCCATTACGTTAACCATGGCGTCGCCATTGATATTGGTGACGCTTTCCAAACATTCATTCCCTTCATCCGAAATCAGGTAATCGACAAGCGTAAGAACGTCTACTACATCGATGATTGGTTCACCTCCCGTTGTATAATCGCCATTCAGGTTTCCAAGCACATATACAAGATTGTTGCATGGATCGCAGGCATCCCCAATTGCGTCACCATCTTCATCTTCCTGTCCAGGGTTGTAAACCTCGATGCAATTATCCTCATTATTCAAAACACCATCGTCATCGACGTCTGGATCCATATCATTAATGTTGGCGGCCGACACCTGATAGATCTGTTTCGGCGTTATGTAATTTTGAACGATAGCTATAATCTTCACGTTGTCCGAATCCCATGCGTCACTCAGATCAAAGGAACCGGAAAACGTTTGGGATTCACCAGCGGTACTAATGGTTAAATCTTCAGTCGGCATCCAAGCTCTGGCTACATTTCGCGCATCATGATACATACCTACGGAACCCCAATAGGAATAAATATTATCCTCAACGACAAAAACGTCAACTTTTTGACTTGAATTGCTCATGTCCGCATCCATGGAAACGGTCACGTCATATGAGACAGCGGTCTCGCCAACCATTCCATTGATGTCGATTTCATAAGGCGTGTCATCACCCACCATACTATCATAGATATTTGTAAATGTTCCGATTATTGCCTGCCAGTTTCCATTGGGATAACCCCCTACAGTGTTTTCCACACCATTCCACTGGGTATGGGGAATACCTCCAACACCATACATGGCTCCCCGTTGGCTATACTCGGCTGGAAGATCAAAATCAGAACCACCCGGAGTGTAATTGGGGCTATGCCATTCTATGCTAAACAGCGTTTCCGGATATTGATCCAACAGTTCTGAGATCGCGAAACTCGCGGAAGGACAGTATGGTCAGTTGAGCCCGGTGAAATCCTCTACGAAGACCTTTTGTGAAGCCCTGGATGCATTTTCAACGAGGGTCCGCAATTCCTGGTAGGATACGTCGATTGGATCAAGTTTTTGTGCGAACGGAATCGAAATTGCAAGAAAAATAAAGAGTTTTTTCATTTTTTACCTTCTTTTGATTGAATGTGAGTCAAAAGAGTTTTTCAAACTTAGGTCATTTAAACCTATTATAAAAGCGGTGCCAGAAATTCACTTAACTCATTCTCCTTAACGAATTTTAGACTCACATTACTCAAATTATCTATCTCAGTCACAGGTAGAATGAATTCATAGCTGGCATTGATTTCTACGGTTTCCATGGCAATCTGCATCGACCAGCCACCAACGGTGAAATCAATTAAAGGTGAAAATTGATGTTGCGGAACGAACAGCACCTTGTCACTGGTGCGTGAATGCCAATACTGTTCCGGAGAATCCACTACAATAATAATCGTATTCCTGTTTTTATCCAAAACTCGAATGACGGGAACGGATCTGTATTCACCAGATGTTATGGCTTCCACGTGGCGTTTTGGAAAATTGAAGGATTCTTTGTTGAAATAAAAAATGGTGAGCGTTCCGTTTTCTTCCAAGCCGGTATACGGAAGGGTTGTCAGCATGTCCTTAATAAGTTGTTCTTTTAATTTGTAAATAATTTGGAATTTTACGGACATGTATAACTCATCATCATTACGGTAAACCAATTCTGGTCGCTTGAGTTCCACTTCATACGGATCGGACAGCAACTGGTCAAGAACCGTGGTCAGCATCCGGGTATTGGGTTCATTCTCAGGATTGTCTTCCATTTTCCTATCTACGTCGAAATCAAGTGTCCATTCTCCCTTTTTATATCGAAATACGTCTCGACTGGGCGTACCGTTAGTCTTCTTTTTTGTGTATAGTAAATTTTCCATTGACTCTTCCAATTCCGAGATTTTCTCATCCAATTTTGAAACCACTTTTTCAGATTCAATGGATACGGGATTTCGGCTCTTCTCGGATTTTGATTCGGAATAAGTGGAAAACGGAGACGACTTTTTTTCTAGTGGCTTGGGCAAGAATGGTGCAACCATACCCCGCACCGCATTCCCTACCGACTGGTTTAAGGTCGTGACTTGACTGTATACTTCGGAGACCTGTTTCACGTCTAGTTCGCTCCAGGTGGCCACATCTATCAATTGTATCGTAACGTGAACTTTGTCCAACTGACGATTGTACTTTCCAAGAACAAGGAAATTTCTAGAACCCCTCGGCTGCGTCAGCATGAGGGAACGGTCATTCATAATGATCTCAAGGTCTTCCTTTGACTTGAGTCTTATTCCGAATTCGTCTTTCATTTCCTGTTGAACCATACCCGAAAGACCGGATGCGATCCATTCGACGGTTGGGTCGTTTTGGATGTTGTCGAACGGTAGGAGATACAAGTAGATGGAAGGCTCACGGCCAAACAGAATGGTGAAAAGAATTAATGCCGGAATGACTTTCCGCATCCGTACGTTTTGTTTCATCGATTCAAATTAGGGGAATTCAACCTTTTAATCCAACCCTATTTCCTGTTGGCTGATTTGGTTTGTTGATTAAATATTTTCGCCCAAGTGTCTCGTAAAGTAACCGCACGGTTAAAAACCAACTTGTCATCAGATGACCTTCCATCATCTTTTACAAAATATCCGTTTCGTTCAAACTGATAGGTCACTGATTCCTGCGGTTCAACCATGGATGGTTCCAGTTTTGCATTGGGCAGAATTTGTAACGAATCTGGGTTCAACTTATCCATGAAATCACCTCCCTTGCCCGGGTTTTCCTCCATAAACAGCCTGTCATACAAACGGATCTCGGCATGGACCGCATGATCAGCGCTGACCCAATGAAGAGTTCCCCTCACTTTTCTTCCATCCGGTGCGGATCCTCCCTTTGTCTCCGGATCGTAGGTACAATGAAGTTCAACAATGTCCCCATCATCATTTTTAATCACCTCATTGCAGGTAATGAAGTAAGCATACCTGAGCCGTACTTCCCGCCCCGGGCCCAAACGGAAAAATTTCTTTGGAGGATCTTCCATAAAATCACTTCTTTCCACATAAATTTCCCGGCTGAACGGTATCTCTCTTTTACCCGCATCCGGGTTTTCCGGGTTATTGATCGCATCCAGCATTTCCGATTCGCCTTCGGGATAATTCGTAATGACGACTTTGAGAGGATCCAATACGCCCAAAACCCGGGGAGACCGCTTGTTCAAGTCTTCCCTCAATGCATTTTCCAACCGGATGACCTCAATCATTGAATCTCGTTTTGTGACACCTACGTCCTCTGCAAAATTTCGAATCGCTTCCGGGGTATACCCTCTGCGTCGCAAACCGGAAATCGTGGGCATCCTTGGATCATCCCAACCATCCATATGGTTTTCATCAACCAGCTGTTTCAATCTGCGCTTGCTCATAATGGTAAAGCTCAAATTCAATCTGGCGAACTCAATTTGTTGGGGATGCGGAACGTCCAATTGGTCCAAATACCAATCATAAAGCGGCCTGTGATCTTCGAATTCCAGGGTACAGACTGAATGGGTGATGCCTTCGATTGAATCTTCCAGGCCATGCGCCCAGTCGTACATGGGATAAATACACCATTCATCACCGGTTCGATGGTGGGATTCATGGAGGATGCGATAAATCACCGGATCCCGCATGTTCAGGTTCGGATGAGACATATCAATTTTAGCTCGAAGCGTTTTAGAACCATTCCCGAATTCACCTGCTTTCATTCGGGAAAAAAGATCCAGATTCTCTTCCGCCGTTCTGTTGCGATACGGACTCTCCTTCCCCGGATTATTGAGCGTTCCCCGGGTTTCTCGAATTTCGTCCGGCGTCAATTCGCATACGTAGGCTTTCCCGCTTTCCACGAGCTGGATGGCATAATCGAACAATTGCTGAAAATAATCCGACGCAAAATAAAGCCGGTCCTCCCAGTCAAAGCCCAGCCATTTTACGTCCTTGATGATGGACTCTACATATTCTTCTTCCTCCTTAACGGGATTGGTGTCGTCAAACCTGAGATTGCATTTCCCACCGTATTTATCCGCTAATCCAAAATTCAGGCAAATGGACTTGGCATGGCCGATATGGAGATAGCCGTTCGGTTCCGGCGGAAAACGGGTGTGTACCCGTTTCTCCCACTTCCCCGTGGCATTGTCTTCATCAATTATTTTTTGAATGAAATTTATCGTTTCTGTTTTCGTATCGGTCATATTATAGTTTGGATAATGCGTTGTCGATTCTGAGCAAACAGGATTCCTTCCCCAACAGTTCCATAATGTCAAAAAGGGACGGTCCATCCACCATACCGCATAAGGCCAGCCGGAGGGGTTTCATCGCTCTTCCAAATCCAAGGCTGTTTTCGGTGAGAAATTTCTTTATGCAGTTTTCGAGTGCCGATGCCTGCCAATCCACTGTATCCGATATTAAGGATTTTATGGCATTCAAGGTTTCATGCGAATCATCTTTCCAAACCTTGTCCACGTCGTCTTGGAGATAGGTTACAGGATCAGAATAAAAGAAAACCGATTTCTCCATTAACTCTTTCAGTGACGTAGACCGAATTCCCATCAATTCTATCACGGATAAATTGTACTCGGTTGCCTTGGACACGCCCCAATCCGGTGCAATCCTGCGAACGTTTTCCAAAATATCCCCTTCGGGCTGCATGGCCAGATGCTGCCCGCTGACCCAATTCAATTTCTTAATGTCGAAAACAGCCGCTTTTTTATTGACCTGACCCAAATCAAACTTATGAATCAGATCATCAAGGGTCATTATTTCTTCATCGGTGTTAGGATTCCAGCCCAAGAATGCCAGGTAATTCAGCAAAGCGGCCGGCTGGTAGCCTTCATCCCGGTAACTTTGCACGCCCGCGGCTCCATGTCGTTTGCTCAGCCGTTTTTTATCAGAACCCCAGATCATGGGCAAGTGAGCAAAATTTGGAATCTTCCATCCCAATGCCTGAAATATCTGGATTTGTTTTGGCGTGTTGGATATGTGGTCTTCTCCCCGGATGACGTGGGTAATCCCCATCTCATGATCATCGAGGACAGCGCACAGGTTGTAAACGGGGCTAAAATCCGAACGGGCGATAATGAAATCATCCAACTCGGAATTTTCAACGGAAATGGAGCCATAAATGGTATCATTGAATGCAGTGGCCCCATCCTGGGGCGTTTTCAGACGGACCGTGAATGGCGTGCCCTTTTCCAGTTCCGCTTTTACGTCTGCAGGATCCCTGTCCCGCCAGATTCCGGTATAAAGATAAGACCCCGTTTTTCCACGGATTTCTTCCAATTCCGCCTTTGAACAAAAACACCGGTACGCCTTTCCGGATTCCAATAATTCATCAATGACGGATCGATAGACGTCGGTTCTCTGAGATTGAAAGACTAATTCTTCATCCCAATTCAGCCCTAACCATTCTACGGAATCACAAATCTGGTCGACATGCTCCTTTTTGGATCTTTCCATATCCGTATCTTCAATCCGCACCAGGAACTGACCGTTGTTTTTTCTTGCAAACAGAAAATTAAACAATGCGGTTCTGGCACCGCCAATATGAAGCTGGCCGGTGGGGCTGGGCGCAAAGCGAACGCGTGGATTCATGAATTAACTGAAATATGATTCGGATTCAAGCCCTGAAGTTAACTTAGGTCATAGACCCAAAAAAACATCATATAGACATGCAACTTATCCCCAAAGAAATAATCAGCGGAACATCTTCCAGTATGTCATCCCACAAACAAGAAACCCCACGAATGTGGGGCTTGATTAAAATTTAAAGTTAGTTATTACTTACTATTTATATGTTCATCAAAATATTTATATCCAAGATGAGCAATTTAATATTTTCATTAACTCTGGGTCGCCAAAATAAAAAGCATTACGACCTCTCTGTTCCCATTCAATTTCTAATTTATTATTAAGGATTAAAATGGATGGTAATATCTGATGATCATCCATATTTAAGTTAAATGATTTAGATATTGTTAAATCCTCATCCATAATAAATGGAAATGGGAACTGTGTTTTAGATTTTGCCTTCTGAATTTTACCAATAGAGCCAGGAGAAAGGACTATGAACGTTACGTTACAAACTATTAGTTCGCTCAATTTTTCCTTAATTCTTATTAGCTGTTGTTGACATACCGGGCATTCTGCTG
>CAYNPR010000090.1:0-6528 GCA_964399115.1 uncultured bacterium
CTCTATTCTAAAATCAACATTGATAACATGTTCTCAACACGAACGGATTTTCACGCGCTCATGGGATTTTCATTTTATCCGAAAACCATAGGCGGTATGGTTCAAGATACAGTGTTTTTTAATACGGATACCATTGAACAAGATGACCGCTTTTTAAATATCCTGGATATGTATGCCTTGATGGCTACCACGGTTGCAGTGCCGATCCAATTGCCTTTTTTTGCTAAAATGACTGCAACACCGGGCCTGCATTACCTGAAGGTTGCCCACAGAACCAGAGGCGAAAAAGGCCTCTACGAACGTAATTTTTTCCTTTCAGATACAAATATGGTGGATATTGATGAAGAGCGTTCATTCAGTCGTTACACCAGTTTTTACATTCGTTTTGATATCTTGGGAAACATCGGCGAAAAACCTGAATTTCTTGAAAGGGTAAAATATTTCGATTTTATCAATATTCACGACGTGCCTTTTTATGAATTATCTTTCCAATTGATTTCCTCACTTAACGTGATCACAACCTTAAACTTAAATATTTATGATAATCTGGCATTCACAATCACAAGCTATAGCACCACTGGAGAGATTCAGGGGGACTGGCTGGCGGATAAGAATATTTGGGTTGGATTCAAGTACAGAGGTAATTTTTAATTATTTAATCTTAAGCTGCAACCGCATGCATAGTAATGCCGTACCCGGACATTCCTGCTGGTTTCTTTTATTTATCCACTAAAACGGTTCGGGAAAGTTTTCCTTTGGTCATACTAGAATTTTGGAAATGATTTTCCTTATATGATGCAATTTTCACTTTGTATTTTGTCCCCAGAAATTTTTTCATTGGTATCTACGTAATATGCTAATTGGTCTACCATTTTTTTACGGGTTTCAACAATTCATTGAGTTCAGTATTGGATTCCAGTTCCTTAATCTCGCATTCCCAAACAACAATCACCGTCCAATTATCTTTCTTTAGCGTCTTTATGTTCTCCCGGTCTCGTTTGATATTCTTATTGAATTTTTCCAGCCAAAATTCCTTGTTTGTTTCTGGGGTTGTGGTGCGCTTACAGCCGTGACGATGCCAGAAACAACCGTTTACAAATACGGCAATTTTTCTTTTTTGATTCGATAGGTCGGGCTTCCCGATAATGTTCTTATTATGCAATCTATATCTAAAACCCTTGGCGTGAAGAAAACGCCTTACAATTATTTCTGGCTTTGTGTTTCGTGAGCCAACGCGGCTCATAATCCAACTTCGTTTTTCTTCCGATACCCGATCAACCATGAAGAATTTTAATAATCTTTAATAATGAAATTATTGTCGAAATTAAAAATGACTGATTGAATATTCCATACAAAAAACCCCGCGACAGCGGGGCTTAGTACTGATTAAAACATTATCTATTTAATCGATAAGTGATACGTCGACGGCTTTTTTCCCTCTGTCTCCATCTACAACTTTGAATTCTACTTTGTCTTCGTCTTTTACATAGATGCCCTCAGTCAATCCAGATTCATGAAAGAAATAGTCTTCGCCATCATCCCCTGTGATAAAACCATATTTTTTTCTTCGATTAAAAAATTTTACTTTCCCTGTTTGCATTATTTCCTCTTTAATTAAAACTGAATATATTTGCAGTGGGCGACAATATAACTAATAATAGATAACATGGAAAGCACAAGTGATATAAATAAATCTGTATATGTGTATTTTCATTATTTATGTTTCTATTTTATCCAACAAAAATTTTTTACTGAATTGTATTTGATCCAAGAGTGGTAATTCTTTAAAAATCATTTTCTCTATTCCCCTATAATAATTGGAATATCTGAAAATAATATATTCGAATTATTTCATATCCAATAGCCTTTAAACGGGCTTTATAAGTATAGGCCTACTGGGTGCTGCATCACACTGGAAGCGGGGTAGCTGGATTTCCAAAAAATAAAAACCATCTTTAACATCCTCTGGAATATATGCCAGTTCTGTAATCGTTCGATGTGAATTGGGATCCACATCACCCTTGAAATCTTTTCCATTACCCCAGAAAATTCGATGATTACCCAAAATACCATCATCTTCCATCCGGTCCAAGCTGGGAATATCTACCACAAGATGCTGAATTTCTTGACTGGATAAAAAGGCAACAGCATCATGGGTAAAAAAGGTTGGTATCTGTTCTGTATAACGATAGAATTGTTTTTTTGCGAAATTGGGCAAAGTCCGGATTATAAGAGATGACGGATAGTAATCCTGAAACTGTTGAAATGCTTTTTCAAGAGATTCCTTGTTAATAACCTGTTCATCTCCTTGAACATCAACATGATAGCGGTCATGACAAGCCGAAAAAAGAATGGGCTGTACCGTTATGAGTACCGCTGGAAAGAAAAGATCCTCTATGCATTCTGTCACTGAACTATTTTCTTCCAGTAGATGTCCCACACATTCTGTATGGGTACCCGTACAGTGGATATTCATGCTGATTTCTGGCACATTGCATCCGGCTCCGTCTCTAACTGAGTAAGATTTTTCACCCACCTTCAATGGAATTAACTTTCCTGGATTCACATCATAAAAATTAGGCTGGGGTCCATTGAAATGATAGGGAATGGACAAGTCAATAAAGTGGGAGGTGTCAATAGTGTAGGCCTTCCCTTGATGCTGTAGTGATATAATCACATCAGGGGAGATAGCTTTTCTTGAATCATCGATTCAACTGTGGTTATGTCCGGATTATTAAGATCCAATCTAGAAATAATTTCTTTCTGAATATCGCCCCTCCTATAAACCTCTGAATAGGGAATGGATGTAAAACTCACCATATTGTATCGGGGAATAAATCGATCAGGAAAGCGTTCCGTCAGTATGTTGGCTATTTCCTTTTTTTGTATAAACTCTTTTTGGGTGACCAGATCCCGCATTTCCACATAGTTTTCTATGGCCATTTTGGCAATGGCATCGCCATCTGCTTTCCGGATAGAACTATATTTTTTAAACACACCCTCCCATTTCCCTTGAGCTTCATCCAAACATTGCATTAGGACTTCACAGTCTTCAAATGACGCATTCATACCCTGCCCAAAAAAGGGTACAACCGCATGAGCCGCATCACCTATCAGGCAGTACTGATTATTATACTGCCACTCATCAGCATAAACGGTTGCCAGTTTTCCAGTGGGGTTGTTAAAAAAAGTATTGGGGAAATTTTCCATAAGAGGTAGGGCGTCTTCAAAATAAGTATGAAAAAATGCTGTTACTAATTCTGGTGTTCTCAGAGATTCAAAACTCCTTTTTCCTTCGATCGGTAAAAATAACGTGCAAGTAAATGATTTATCCATATTTGGCAGAGCAATGAGCATGAATTCACCTCGAGGCCAGATATGAAGTGCATTAGGATCCAGTTGAAATTCGCCGTCTTTGCCGGGCGCAATATGCAACTCCTTGTAATCATGTCCCAGTGGATCCACATAGGATGGTGACGATACTTTCCCGTCAATATGTTTCCGGATGATTGAACCTGCTCCATCAGCGCCAAAAACATGACCTATAATCTGGTTCCGCTTTCCATTTTCAAAAACTAGTGCGTTTGTAGATTCATCTATTTCCGATAACGAATGATTAAAATAAATTTGCACTTGCCCGGATGCTTCAGCCTTGGTCATGAGAATTTTATTTAATTCTCCCCTGGATACAGAATTGATATGCTCATGAGGATGGATACTGTAAGGCTGGAATTCAATATCACCACTAGAGAGATGAACCATCCGACCCTTCATGGGAATAAGCAGAGGTTCTATTTTATCAAAAACATTCGCAGACTTCATGGCCTTAATTCCCCTGTGGGAAAGGGCCAGGTTGATAGATCGTCCCACAGAAATATTTTCTACCCGGAGATCCGGTCGTTTTTCATATAGCTGCACAGGATATCCTCGCTGGCTTAGGTAAATAGCCAGAAGGGGACCCGCCAAACCAGAACCAATGATTATTTTCATATCATGATTCATTAAGTATCTCTTTCAAAATATGGACGAATTGATAACAGTCATCAAAGGTATTATACAAAGGCACGGGTGCCACCCGGAGCACATCCGGGTCTCTCCAGTCGCAGACTACCCCTTTTTCATGGAGAATATCTATGATATTGATATTGGGATTATTCAGCCTTATGGAGAGTTGGCATCCCCGGCCCTTCACAGAGACAGGAGTAATAATTGTAATATGATCTTTCAATTCAGATTTTAGCAGTAATTCCAGGTAAGATGTGAGCTTCTCACTTTTCTGCTGAAGTTGATTCATACCAGCTTCATGAAATATTTCCAAGCTGGCTAGGAGAGCTGCCATGGATAAAATCGGTGGATTAGAAATCTGCCAGGCTTCAGCTGTATTTAAAGGCTTGAAATCTTTCGGCATTTGAAAACGGCTGGATTTCTCATGACCCCACCACCCCTCAAAACGGGGAAAATCTATCCTCCCTAAATATCTTTCATGAATGAACGCGCCAGAAGGTGCGCCGGGCCCGCCATTTAAATATTTATAGCCGCACCAGGCAGCAAAATCCACACTCCAGTCATGCAGGCTCATTTTTAGATTACCAGCCGCATGAGCCAGGTCAAATCCTACCTTGCAACCACAATCCTGAGCCTTTGCCGTTATGGACGCCATATCAAGTGCCTGTCCCGTATAATAATTCACACCACCCAGGAAAACCAAGGCAATCTCTTCACCGTGCCGATCAAGACAGGTAATCACATCGCTCATGGAAATATGTTCTCCATTACCTGGCTGTAGGATTAGAAGATTATCATCCGGGTGATGCCCATGAAATTTTAGTTGTGACTGAACCGCATACCGATCTGAAGGAAAAGCCTGGTTTTCAATCAGGATTTTCTTTCGCTTACCTTTGGGGCGATAAAATGATGCCATGAGCAGATGAATATTGACAGTTAGGGCATTCATCACCACCACTTCCGTATCCAGGGCACCAACTATTTCTGCAGAATAAGATGTTAAAAACTCATGATAAGGCAGCCAGGGTCGCTTGGCCTGAAGATGGCCATCAACTCCAAGTTGTTTCCAAGCTTCCAATTCATCAAGGACATATTGTTCTGCTGTGTCCGGCTGGAGTCCCAGAGAATTTCCACAGAGATATACAAAAGGATTTCCACTTTTATCTTGAGGATGGTGAAACCGTTTTCTAAATGGTCTCAGAGCATCCTCATGATCTAAAATCTGGGGTGATTCCAAATATGTAGTCGTTTCAGCGGATAAAGTCATGCTCATTCAGTCCCAGCCATTCCAGAGCTGTGCCTGCCAACATTCTCTGTTTCATATCATTAGAAATATTCATTCCATCTATGAGTTTCCCCGGAACAGATTCACCCAGGGGAAAAGGATAGTCTGACCCCAAGGCTATCTTTTCATGTCCCATCTGACGAATAAGAAACTGAAGAGCCTGCTCATCGTGAACCAGAGAATCAACATAAAACTTTCCCAAATATTCTGACGGCAGAATCGAATTATCAACAGCACAGAGATCAGGGCGGACATTAAATCCATGATCAATGCGCCCCAGTGTAAACGGAAAAGCGCCACCACCATGGGCAAAGGCAATTTTCAGCTTTGGATATTTTTCCAGAACACCACTAAAAATCAGGGAGCAAATGGCTAAGGATGTCTCTGCCGGCATCCCCACAAGCCAGGGAAGCCAGTATCTCTGCATATTCGCCTGACCCATCATTTCCCAAGGGTGAACAAAAATGGAACAGCCAATTTCTTCAGCATGCCTAAAAAAAGGAATAAATTTTTCTTCGCTCAGATTTTTGCCATTGATATTGGAACCAATCTGAATACCCGGAAATTTCAGCTCATTGATACAGCGATCCATTTCCTGAATTGCCAAATCCGCATTCTGCATAGGAATGGTGCCCAACCCCAGAAAATATTCTGGATTTTCCTGCACAGTATGGGAAATATGGTCATTAAGAAATTGAGAAAGTTTCAGACATTCTGCATCCTCCGCCCAATATGAAAATAATACGGGAATAGTAGATAAGACCTGCATATCTACATCGGTTTTATTGCAGTCTGCGATGCGCTCAGGGGCATGCCAGCAATTGCAGCCGACTTTCCGAAAGGACTGTTGATCTTTTTTCAGTATGGCATTTTGTTCATCTAACTTATTTAACTGCAGAAAACGGGGATCCGAAAACGTTTTGGTCAGTTCATTCAGATCCCCTGGAAGGATATGGGTATGAATGTCAATTTTAAACAATTTCAGGGCTTTTCCAAGTAAGCGTTACATTCTTTACAGGTGCGGCCATCTTCATCTTCCCAGAAAACCTCAAATAAAGGCGGCAACTGAGCTACAATATCTGTCAGGGGAATATACTTCTCATACAAGAGAGCATTGCATTTGTCACAATACCACTGAAACCCATCCAGTTCGTCAGCATGACGCTTTCGCTCTACGACCAGTCCCACAGTGTCTTCAAATCTCTGTGGTGAATGTGGTATTTTGGGTGGCAGCAGGA
>CAYNPR010000091.1:0-6474 GCA_964399115.1 uncultured bacterium
TATCTTTATTTTTTTATTGTTTTATCAAGTTGTGTCCCCAGATTTGTTATTGTTAGTCATCCCAATTTAGTGTCATCATATTTTCAGAAAAAAATCAGTAAATTGGAAAATAAAGATGATCTTACAAAAAATCAAAAACGGACACTACTTAAATTAAGATTGGAATATGCCTTTGGGGTTATTTTGGAGGAAAGCGACCGCCTTGTGGATGAAGATTATTCTGCTGGCATTTCAAAATCCAATGAGGCTCTATCAATTTTTCGGGAATCGAAGTTGATTGGTACTTCCATTTTGTCCGAAAAATATCCGGACTTCGAATTTTGGTTATCCGAAAAAAAAGATATAATATTTTCTTCCGAAGACGTTATTGATTTATATTGGCTTGGAGTCGCTTATGGTGGTGCCGTTAAATCAAGTAGGGGAAATCCATTTGAAGTAGTGCATATTCCCAAAATTGAAAAATTGTTAACCACAGCAATTTCCATTGAGCCCGATTGGAGCAAAGGTGCACTTTATACTGCCATGATGAGTTACATGTCCACCAGCCCAGAATTTTCGAATGAAACGCTGAAAGATACAATCGATTACTATTTTCAAAAAGCTGTTACGGTTTCCGACAGCCTTGATGCAAGCCCGTTTGTATCTTATGCGGAGATCATTGATAAAAAATTCCAAAACAGGAAAGGATTTGAAGATAAACTGAATTATGTTCTGGCTATGAACGTAAATCGGGATAAACATTTTAGAATGGGTAATATAATCGCACAGGAGCGGGCAAAATGGTTATTATCCAGAAAAGACGCATACTTTTACGAATGAAACGATTTTTAATTCTATTTCTGCTTGCTTCAACCCTTGTTTTTGGGCGGAAGATTATTGTAAAAATGGCTACCTTAGCGCCGGAAGGGACTGAATGGCACGGATTGCTTATTGAGATGGGACAGAAATGGGAAGAAGTGACGAATGGTCAGGTGAAACTCCGGATCTATCCTGGCGGTGTAGTAGGCGATGAACGTGATATGGTCCGAAAAATGAGAATTGGTCAAATTCACGCTGCAGGAATTTCAACGGAAGGATTAACTGAGATTATTCCTGATTTCAATGCTTTCTATGTACCGTTGGCTTATCAGGATACGGATGATGTTTTTCGTGTGATGAACGACATGATGCCGGAATTTGAAAAAAAATTGGAACAGAAAGGTTTTAAACTATTAAGTATTGGTGATATAGGTTGGGCATATTGGTTTACTACCACGGAGGTCAGAATACCTGAACATCTAAAAGATAAGAAAATTTTTTCATGGGCGGGTGATTTCAAATGGGCTGAGATTTACAAGAAAGCTGGCTATCGCCCCGTCCCATTAGCATCCACGGATATTCTTTCTGGTCTTCAAACAGGTTTAATTGACGCCATGACGACCATGCCGCTTTATGCACTGGCACAACAATCCTTCGGTATCACAAATCATATGCTGGATCTAAAATGGGGAATATTACTTGCTGGTATAATTATCGACAAATCCACTTGGAATCGTATTCCAGAAAAATATCATGATTCGCTTTTAACCTCAACACAGTCCATTCGTGAAAAACAACTGCAGACAAATCGTACTGCTGAACAACAAGCTATTGACGTCATGAAACAAAATGGTCTTACCATTCATGTGCCAACAGAAGAAGAAGTTCGAATATGGAAAACAGAAATAGAAAGGATGGAACCCCATATAAGAGGATATGTTATTCCTGCAGATATTTATGACCGAGTTATAGAACTCACTCAAGAATAAAATAGTCTCAATGGAAGACCGTTCCCGAATTACCCACATTGCCAATCGGTTGAAATGGGGTGAAGATACACTGGCTTTTGTTATTTTTACCGCCATGACGTTGCTCCCGGTACTGGAGACAGTAGCCCGTTTGTTTGATACGAATAGTATTCCTGCTTCTCAAGTTTTGGTTCAACACATGACCCTATGGATTGGATTATTGGGTGCAGTTTTAGCTGCACGCCAAAATAAACTATTGGCGCTCACACGGAAGCCGTTGTTTTTACAAGAAGAAGATATCCATATTGGGAGATGGATTGCAAAAGTGACGACGTTTTTGGTGCTGATTGCATTGACGTGGGGTAGCTGGCAATTATTAAAAGTCGAGTTTAGAAATCCGTTCGACATTGCTCCAAATATTCCGCGGTGGTTAGCACAGTCTATCATGCCGATTGGTTTTGGGTTAATGGCAGTTCAGATATATTTTAACAGCTTTAAAAATAATATCCATAGAGTGACACTTATCATTGTTGGATTACTCTTTTCACTCAGCGCAATTACGGATGCGATTTATGATGTATTTCCTGCAGTATGGTTGGGTTTATTTTTTCTTTTTATTGCACTCATTTATGGTGCTCCGATCTTTGTAGGGTTAGGCGGTGCTGCCGTTTTATTCTTTTGGGCCGATTTTATACCCATATCCGCCATACCTGCAGAGGCATATAGAATTGTCGTATCACCTTCACTCCCGACCATTCCATTGTTTACACTGGCGGGTTATTTGTTGGCGGAAAGTAATGCATCGGAACGGCTGGTGAAAGTCTTTAGGGAAATTTTTGGATGGATTCCTGGTGGAACACCAATAATCGTTGTGGTCATCTGCGGTTTTTTTACGGCATTAACCGGTGGTTCGGGTGTGACGATTCTTGCGCTTGGCGGGTTGTTATTGCCATTGTTGTTAAAAGATGGATACAGTCGGACATTTTCTCTTGGATTGATTACAGTTTCCGGTTCTTTAGGCCTGCTTTTCCCTCCCAGTTTACCGGCAATTATTTATGGTGTGACCGCTGGCGTTTCCGTTAAAAATATTTTTATTGCTGGGTTAATTCCAGGATTGCTTTTGGTTGTTGTTATGGCGGTTTGGGCTTTGTACCAGGGTAAACAGCAAAAGATTGTATCTAATCCTTTTAAAATGAAAAATGCTATTGAGGTCTGTTTTGATGCAAAATGGGAAATTATGATTCCAATTCTAATCCTGTTCGGGGTTTTTGGTGGTTTCACTACATTGGTTGAAACAGCTGCAATGACAGTGGTTTACATATTTATACTTGAAGTATATATTTATAATGATATCAAGTTGAGTAACTTGCCAAAAATAATAATAGATTGTGCTACGTTGATTGGGGGCGTACTTATCATTTTAGGGGTAGCTATGGGGCTTACCAGTTATCTTGTGGATGCCCAAATACCGATTTTTCTTTTATCTTGGGTCGAGGATACAATTTCTTCGAAATACGTCTTTCTTCTGATGCTGAACGTATTTTTACTTCTGGTAGGATGTTTAATGGATATTTTTTCCGCCATTATTGTCATTGTTCCGTTAATTGCTCCGTTGGGAACTCATTTTGGTGTTGATCCCGTTCATTTGGCCATCATTTTTATTGCAAATATGGAACTTGGATTTTTAACGCCTCCCGTTGGAATGAACCTGTTTTTAGCTGCTTATAGATTTGACGAGGATATGCCAAAAATTTATCAGGCGACGTTACCGTTTTTTCTGGTGAGATTATTTGCTGTAGGGTTGATTACTTATATACCCATTATAACGCTGGGCTTATTATATTAATAAGGAACAATTAATGAGATGAATCATTTCTTGACTGTGAGTTATTACGGAAAATATATTTGTCGCCCTAAAAATAGGAGAATATATAAGCCTTAAACGCTATCGGATCGCTCGAAGAGAGCCTTTCAAAATTTGTAAATAACATTAGGAGACGTTTATGAAGCGTTTAGGGATAATCCTACCCTTAATCATTACTTCGGTCACTCCTCTATACGCACAGAGTGAAGCAGGAGCCATATTCCTTCTCATTGCTCCCGGTGCCCGTGCAGGTGGTATGGGTGAAGCTCAAGTGGCTGTGGCCAACGATGCTTACGCCAGTTATTGGAATCCTGCCGGTTTAGGCTTTTTGGATGGGCAGGAACTGGCTATGATGCACGTTAACTGGTTGCCTGGGCTTGCCGATGACCTCTATTATGAATTTTTTGCTTACAGGAAAAAATATCCGAATTTGGGGACTGTCGGTGGACATCTGATTTTTCTAAATCTCGGGGAACAGATTCGTACAGGTGAAACGGGAGAAGATCTTGGAACGTTCACCAGCTATATGTATGCATTGTCCCTATCATATGGCGCGCTGATATCATCAAACAAATCTTTTGGTCTGAATGCAAAAATATCATATCAACATTTAGCTGAAATAGGTGCTGGTAGTGAGGAAGGTAAAGGCACCTCAATGGATTTTGGATTCGATTTGGGATATATGCATAAGGATTGGCTCGTCTCGGGTCTGACCCTTGGTTTGAACGTATCCAATATTGGACCAAAGGTTTCGTTTATTGATCCTGACCAAGCTGACCCACAACCGACAAATTTGACTTTGGGGTTTAACTATGGCCTTGTCAGAGGTGAATTCAACAAATTGAATATTGTATATGACGTTGACAAACTATTGGTAGCATCCTATCCAGACATGGATTGGGATGGCAATGGAACCATCGGTGGCTATGATGAAGACGGCAATTTGAGTCCGGGGAATGATTTTAATAGTGATGGCCAATTCGAGATTGCTCATACGGATCCAATATACCTTGCACTTTTTACATCGTGGGTTGATGATTGGTTTTTAGGCGGTGATATTGACATGTCCACTACTGGTGGATCTGGGGATAAAGTAATTGGAGGCTATGATTGGGACGATAAGGACGGTGATGATAAAATTGATTTAGACGATGAAGAAATTGTTAAGACTCCTGGTCAGCCAGGCGATCCAGGTTGGGGATCTTATAATGAATGGGGTCAAAAAGAAATAGGTAATTCGAAAGACAGATCACTCTCTGATGAATTGGATAAATTGGTGCATAATATTGGCTTGGAATATTGGTATGGTCAATACTTTGCCATCCGAAGCGGTTATTACTACGATAAGACAGGAAAAATAAATAATCCCACTTTTGGTATTGGGTTGAGATTCGCGGGTTATGGATTTGACTTTGGTTACACTTTTGGTGAACCTGGACATCCATTGACGAATACAATGCGATTTTCTCTCAATATGGTTTTTTAGGCTTTCTATAATATGGAAGGGTGTTTTTTCCCGAAATGCAGGATCATATTGTTGATCTGTATTTCTTCTTTTATTTTTGCTGATATTACCGGAGATATTCGTATCTGTGTTCTTCGCGCATCATTTCAAGTGGATGATGCATCCAGCACAACGGGGAATGGACAATTCCTGATGGCATCAGATGGGATTGACTGCGCTTCCTATTCGATTGATCCACCACCGCATGACACCCCTTATTTTGAATCACAATTGAAAGCGGTCGATTCCTATTATCGTTCCGTTTCTTATGAAAAATTTGGCTTTGATCTTGACAATTCCACCATTTTTCCTGCATCCAATAATGACGGCTATACTTTGCCGAATACGATGGATTATTATAATCCTTACAATCAGGACGAAATCCAGGAAGAACGAATCACGGAACTTTTTCGCGACGCAGTTTCCATTGCTTACGACACAGACCAAATAGAGTATTCTTCCTATGACTTGATTGTAGTTTTTCATGCAGGTATTGGCCAGGATTTTTCATTACCATTTCTTGACCCTACACCGGAAGACATTCCCTCAACTTATGTTGATCCCGATATGATTCTCGTACACTTGGGAACGTCAACGCTATCCATAGGTAATCATGAGATTGAACGTGGAATAATTTTGCCTGAAACTCAAAACCATCTTTTATATGATATTTCAGAAGATATGTTTGCGTCCGCTTCCGAACCTTGTGAATATCAATATGGGCTATCCGGTACGTTCGCATTGATGGTTGGTTTTGCCGTTGGGCTTCCACCGCTTTGGGATATTGAAACAGGAGAGAGTAGAGTCGGTATTTTTGGTTTGATGGACCAGGGCTCAAATAATGGAAGGGGATTGGTTCCTGCCCCACCCACTGCTTGGACACGGCAATTTTCTGGATGGGAGGCCTCTATGAAAGTGAATTTTGGTTCTTCAGTGAATTTACCGTCAAGATTTGAAGACCAAATAGTAAAGATACCGATAAATGATACAGAATATTTTCTGATTGAAAACAGGGACAATACCATCCATGATGGTATCAGTATTGATTCTATCCGATATTCCATGTGGGAGGATTCAGGGAAAAATGATTTCCCTCCATTTATTGAAATCCTACTGGATTCTGCGGAAATCGAGAAAGATGAAAATGGCGTAGTTACGTCCGTTCCAAATTATGATTTAGGTCTTCCTGCTTCCGGACTATTGATTTGGCATATTAATGAAAATGTGATTTCCGATGGCATGGATGATTATTCAGTCAATGGTGAATTGGATCGATTGGGAATTGATCTTGAAGAAGTGGATGGAGCCCAGGACATAGGGTATCCAAGCATTTTTCTCTT
>CAYNPR010000092.1:0-6255 GCA_964399115.1 uncultured bacterium
CAGACATATCGCTGTTGGCATACCGGTATCTTTGCGCTTTGCAAAGTCGAACTCCGTCAATGATGGAAGCGTGGTTCAGAGAATCGGAAATGATGACGTCTTCCGGGCCAAGAATTGTTTCGAATAGTCCGCCGTTAGCATCAAAACAGGATGTGTAAAGGATCGTATCATCAGAGTTAAAAAAGCTGGAGATTTTGGATTCCAATTCTTTATGGAGATCCTGAGTTCCGCAAATGAACCGAACCGATGCCATGCCAAAGCCGTGGTCATCCATTGCGGACTTGGCCGCTTTAATGAGATCTGGATGATTGGCAAGTCCAAGATAATTATTTGCGCAGAAATTGAGAACTTCACCGCCTTCAACCGTGGAAATATCCACACCTTGTGGTGAAGTGATGGTCCGTTCTGTCTTGTATAGTCCTTCCGCTTCGATCTGGGAAAGAATATCGATGTAATGTTTTTTTGTCTTATCCATTTACCATTCAAGAACCACTTTTCCGCAACTACCTGATTCCATGATCTCAAAGCCTTCCTGAAAATCATCAATAGGCAGCTTGTGGGTCAGGACAGGGGAGATATCCAATCCGCTTCTAAGCATCTGGGTCATCTTGTACCATGTTTCATACATCTCCCGCCCATAGATCCCTTTCACATGGAGCCCTTTAAAAATGATGTCGTCCCAATTAATTTGAGTGGATTTTGGGAGAAGCCCCAAGAGTGCAATTTTGCCCCCATGATACATATTCTCCAACATGTCCTTAAATGCATTCGGATTGCCGGACATTTCCAGCCCAACGTCAAATCCATTTGACATGTTCAGCTCTTCAAAAACATCTGAAATCCGTTCGTGGGAAACGTTGATGGTTCTTGATGCTCCCATTTTTCTCGCAAGATCCAATCGATAATCGTTTACGTCGGTTATAACCACATGCCTCGCACCAACGAAATTGCAAATGGCAACTGCCATGATTCCAATGGGCCCCGCTCCGGTAATGAGAACATCTTCCGCCACCATTTCAAAAGATAGTGCGGTATGAGTTGCATTCCCGAACGGATCAAAAAAAGCTGCGATCTCCGAGGGGATCTCATTATGAATGGGCCAAACGTTCGATTCCGGTATGACAAGATACTCCGCGAATACACCGTCTCGATGAATCCCGATTCCGATAGTTTTATGGCATAGGTGCCGTTTGCCGGCTCTGCAATTTCTGCAATACCCACAGGTAATGTGTCCTTCTCCAGATACGCGGTCACCTGGTGAATAATGGGTTACACCCGGTCCAATTTCCTCAACGATACCGCAAAATTCATGACCTATAACAAGGGGAAGATTCAAAGTACGTTGTGCCCATTCGTCCCAGGAATAAATATGAGAATCGGTTCCGCAAATGGCTGTATGTGTCATTTTGATTTTGACGTCATTAGTACCGCATATTGGAATAGGAACATTTTCCATCCAGATACCGGGTTCAGGAGATTTTTTAACTAACGCTTTCATACAGAAGAAAATAATATTCTGATATTTTCAAACAGGGAAATTACGGTGATCAGCCATAAAAATGTAAAATGTTCATACCTAAAGCTACGCGATCGGATTGTTTGTAAGCGTATCCTGCGATTTCTTTTATTTGATTATTCCAATCTTTATCCTCCTCCAATTCAAAAACATATTCTAAATTTCGAGCCCCAATTTTGGTTTCTTATTTACAATGACTAATATTCTGGCATTCACCAATCAAAAAGGCGGAGTCGGTAAAACCACATCTGCCGTCAATATTGCACTGAGCCTTGCTGTTTCTGAGGTGCGTACTTTGCTCATAGATCTGGATCCACAATCCAATGCAACGACAGGTCTTTCCGATCTTTTCGATATGCCGAATGGGGATGTGTACGATGTGTTATTGAAAGGCGGCGGGATCAAAGATGCGATTACAAAAACTTCTTTTTCTCATCTGGACGTATTGACGTCGACTAACGATCTTGTAGGTGCCGAGATTGAACTTGTGGGTATTATGGCCAGGGAATATCAACTTAATAAAGCGTTGACCGGACTCCGAAAAAAATATGATGTCACTATCATTGATTGTCCTCCATCGTTGGGGCTACTCACCATCAATGCGTTGACAACGGCGAATTCTTTAATCATTCCGATTCAATGTGAATATTATGCTTTGGAAGGCTTGGGCCAACTTTTGAACACGATCCGGCTAGTTCAGCGACATTTAAATCCAAAGCTTGAAATCGCAGGTGTCCTTTTGACGATGTATGATAGCCGGCTGAATTTGTCCAAGCAAGTTGCGGAGGAAGTCGATAGTTTCTTTAAGGAGAAATTGTTTAAAACGTTCATCCATCGTAATGTCCGCCTGAGTGAGGCACCGAGTTTTGGGAAACCGGTGCTTTTGTATGATGCCAATTCAACCGGTGCACGGAATTATATGAGCTTAACGGAGGAGATTCTTGAGCGTGTCAGTTAAAAGACTTGGAAAAGGTTTGGAAGCCCTGATTCGTCCGGAATCTGAGCAAAAGAAAACACCATCGAAAAAGCCAGTTTCAGCTAGATCTGGCGTCACGAAAATTTCACTCAAGGCCATACGCCCAAATCCAAACCAGCCTCGCAGGAATTTTGATGAATCAGCTTTAGATGAATTGGCTGCATCAATCAAGGAAAAAGGTATTGTTACGCCTGTCACTGTTCGTGAAGTGGAAGACGGATACGAAATCGTTGCTGGAGAACGGCGTTGGCGCGCATCTAAAAAATGCCGACGAAAAACCATTCCCGCTTATATCATTTCCGTTCGAGATGATGCTGAAATGATGGAAATGGCATTGATTGAGAATATACAGCGAGAAGATTTGAACCCATTGGAAGAATCAGAAGCCTATGCCGTTTTAAACAGTAAACACGGGTTGTCTCATGCGGGTATTGCCAAGGCAGTTGGAAAAAAACGAGTAACAATTTCAAATTCACTTCGGTTGTTGAAATTGCCACCAGAAATACGAAAAAGCCTTAGAGATGGCGAAATATCCGCGGGGCATGCCAGAGCCATCCTTCAAGCGAAAACCAATGCGGGGATGAAAAAGGTCTGGAAAATTATTCTTAACAATGACTTAAACGTTCGCGGTGCTGAAGCTTTAGTGAAGGCAAACGCAAAACCAACCGTTGGGAAAAAGTTTAAACGCGTCAAAGTATCTCCCCAAGTTCAAGCTGTGGAGAATCAATTGGTTGAAATTTTTGGAACAAAAGTGAAACTCAAATCTAGTAAAAAAGGTGGAACTATCGAGATCTACTATTTTTCTGATGACGATCTTGAAAGAATTCTGGATTTGATCCAATTCATTTCCTAATATTCTATTTTGAAACCGGAAAAATACACAATTATGATAATTCCGGATGATGAATCCGGAACTAAAACTTTTCACATCTCCCGAACAATAACCAAGGTGATTATAGGAGCAGGTGCTGGCTTGGTCATAATGATCGGATTATTTATGTATGTTTATATTCCCAAACTCGCTGATTATGATGAACTTAAAATGCGCCATGATCAATTTACTTCGGAACGGTTAAGAGTTTTGGAATTGACCAGAGATCTGGAAAGATTGAAACAGATGGACGATATGGTCCGCCATTCTTTAGGAGACAAACTGGATATTCATGATCGACCGGTTATTTCGGATACTGTTACAGGCGCTATTGAAAATATTGAAAACCGGATTTCCTACATAGACAATGTGCCTTCCGTTGCACCGATTCAAGGATATATTAGTCAAAGATCAGGAAAAAGTGGGCTTTTTGTGACCAGGGCACATAATGGAATTGACATTGTAGCTAAAAAAGGAGAAGAGATTTTGGCAGCTGCTTCGGGGGTTGTCGTTTTTTCTGGCTGGACATACGAACATGGCAATTCGTTAATTATATACCATGGAGATGATTATTTCACTCACTATGGCCACAACCAGCAAAATTACAAAAATCAGATGGAAATTGTAGACCGTGGAGAAGTGATTGGGTCAGTCGGGACCACGGGTATTTCTTCGGGGCCACATCTTCATTTTGAAATCTGGAAAGGATTTGAAGCGATGGATCCCCTAAACTACTTTCCAGAGTATCAAGAGATGGATTTAACTTCAACCGATGGCTAAGATTAACTTTCAAAATGTTCATACCATGATCGGTTCTGATGCCCGAATCGATGGTCCGGTCCGTCTTCGGGAAGGGATCATTGTCTACGGTGAGGTCTATGGTGAAATTGTGACGGAAGGTCCTGTTCGCGTTGCTCAAAATGCGCTTGTACAGGGTGATATTACGGGAAACCATATTCGCGTGGGCGGTACTGTTGTAGGCAATTTGAATGCGAATGGGCAAGTTATTCTGGGTAAGAAGTGCGTCCTTAAGGGAGATATTGTTTATCGCCAACTCTTAATTGAGGATGGCGCTCAGTTCGAAGGGAAATGTGATATTGTAGTTGGTGATTCAAACGGTAAAGAATCTTAATTCCAGCCATGGTTGATAAAGAAGACCCTTCTGGTTTTGAATTGGGTAAATCTTTTGCCTACTTCCAGAAAATCGTCCGTGAGTCCGGTCCCGCTGCAACAGCATCCTATACACTTCTTGCATCCGTACTTATTTTTACAATATTAGGTTGGTATATAGACAAGGTACAGGCTACGGAACCTTTCTGGATATTAATTGGAATTGGACTTGGTTTGGTTACGGGATTTTATCATCTCGCAAAAATGATCTGGTCAAAGAAACAATGACCCTTTTTATTTATGGCATTGTTGCCTCGGTGGGAATTCTAGGACTTTCATCGTACTTTCTTCCTCAATTTAAAAATGAATTGTTTTTTGGTTGGTTGGGACCACTTCTTTCTGGTGTGGCAACGATTTATTTTGTTCTTCGTGCAGCAAAAACTGATATACGAACCACTACAAAAGTTCTTGTTATCGGTTTTGTCGCAAAATTGACTTTTTATGGAGCGTATGTAATGCTTTTAGGGAAACTTTACTCTTTTGAACCCCTTCCTTTAATTTGTAGTTTTTCGGGCTTTTTTCTAGGGTTTCATGCACTGGAAGCGGTCATAATCAATAATTTATCCAAGTAAGAAGTTAATTTTCTGACCTAATTATAATGGGAATTTTATGAGTATAGCGGACACCGGGTATTCTTCCGGAAGTGTGATGGAACAAGTGGGCCCCAATATTATTCACCATGTTTCCAATTCAGATATTTCTCATCCCATCATTCAGTTGCCAATTATTTCTGGAATTGATTTTTCAGTAACAAAACATGTTTTTATGCTATGGTTTGTTGCAGTTTTGGTAGGGATTGCTGTAATCGTCCCCGTTAGACGGTTTTTATCCAGTAGTTGTTCCGTACCTACCGGCTGGATGAATGCCTTGGAAACCATTGTTCAATTCATACGAGACTCAATCGTTAAACCCAATGTGGGGTCCAAATGGGTCATGACATGGACACCGCTCGTGCTGACTTTCTTTTTCTTTATTTTATTTGCAAATGGCATAGGCATGATTCCGATCTTTGACGTTTTAGGTGCCTTCAATCGTTTTATTCTTGGGGTTCCACCAACAGATACTCACAATGTTATCAATGGAATGCTTCATGGTGGTGTCACTGCTACCGGTAATTTCAATGTGACGGCAGGGTTGGCGACCATCACATTTTTCGCCATCATTGTTGCCGGAACAATGGCCCATGGATTTATCAATCATTGGAAAAATTTAGCGCCCCATGGATTAGCGTGGCCCGTTTATATCATTTTAATCCCTATTGAGATCATGGGGTTATTTGTAAAGCCTTTCGCACTTACAATGCGTCTGGCAGCAAATATGACCGGCGGACATATTGCACTGCTGGCACTTTTATCTCTCATGGCCATTTTTGGCGAAATGTTTCATAGCACAGCTGCAGGAGTTGGCGTGGCATTTGTCTCCGTTCCTATCTCTGTCGCTATTTCAGCACTCGAAATCATTGTCGTTCTTGTACAGGCATATGTATTTACCTTGCTTACTTCTGTATTTGTTGGAATGGCAATCAATATTCATCATTAAAAAAAGGATATAAACAAATGGAAGCAACTGTATTTGTACCAGTCGGATTAGGTCTTGCGGTAATTGGAGCAGGGCTCGGAATAGGCCGTTTCGCAGCCTCAGCGGCTGAGAGTATTGCTCGGCAACCCGAAGCTGCTGATAAGATCACTGCTGCTGTGAATCTGCCGCTCTTTCTTTTGGAAG
>CAYNPR010000093.1:0-6140 GCA_964399115.1 uncultured bacterium
TTGCATTCTTGATGGAATCGCGGCGCATCATTTCTTTCTTCTCAAATTCCGCGGCCTGATCCAGGCGTTCCTGATCCAATGCGGTTAGCTGGTCTTTTAAAACAGCCATATCGGCGTCGCGACGAGCGGAAATTTCATCCTTGTATTTTTCTATGTCATCTCTCCAATCGGATGACTCCGCTGTTCGCTTTCGTTCGAGAAGATCAATTTTTTCGGCAATGTTTTTCAACATGACCTGCTCTGCGGAACGCTGATCGCGACGGGGCTTGAAGCTGGCGGTCATGATAGTCAGTTTATCGCCTCGATTTCTATCAAACTTGGACGCTGCCATGGTCAGTTGGCGAACGTTTTCTATGAGTTCCGGCGCTGCGCCTTCCTGCAGAATCAAAGTTAAATCCATCCGATTGATTTCCGCGCGGGCAGGACGAGTCCGAGATAAAACCTTATCAACCCGCTCTTCCGTTTCTTCGTTGGAGGGCGATGGTTTAATAGGTTCCATTGTTTTTGGAGAAACTGGTTCCGGTGTTGCCGTAACGATGCGGTCGGTTACGTCGATTTCAAACCCGGGTATCGGCAGTCCAATGGAATATTGGCTTGTTTCATGTGATTGAGACGGTATTTCCCTGCTTTGTTCTCGAGTTCTTTTCAGCGCATCGGCGGCGGGTGGGACTTGTTCAGTTTCGCGAGGTGCAAAAACCGTAATCTGTTCATTCACCTCATCCATTATTTCTAATTCTACGTCTACGTTAATAACATATTTATGAGTTTCAATGATTTTTGAGAGAGCATCCTGCACTCGTCCCCTAATGTTGTTTTCCACCATTAGTTTAAGAGACAGATAGCTTGTCCCCTGACTGAACAAGAAAGCTACCGCCAGACACAGAGCCAATAACGGTTTTGCGTGTTTGATCCCCTTATTCATTTGATACTCCTTGGTATGTGTTTACTCCGCATTTTTAAATTTTTTAGAAATTTAGTCATCCTCATAGCTGGTGCCTGAGCGTCCTTTACCATGATGGGGTGGGTTGATAAACGTAATTTGAATGCGCCTGTTGGCCGATTTTTGTTTTGGTGATAAATTCATTGATAAAACGGTTGGAACGACGTTTCCCTCGTTATCTAATGTGGGTTCCTCACTTCCCCAGGTTAGCGTTAGGGGATTGTACAGGGGGTTTTCCGATTTAATGCTGTCGATGCCTCTTGGATACCAATCTCCGTATCCTGCTGCAAGAAGCCTGGGAGCAGGAACGTTTTTCTCAATCATATATCGAACTACCGTAGCACCCCTAGCTGCTGAAAGTTCCCAATTGCTTTTATAAAATTTTTGCCATTTTACCGGCATGGGGTCACTATCTGAGTGCCCAGCCACTTCAACCTGGAAAGGGCTTGCCAAAATCCTCGGGATAATTTCCGTATCCAGCAAATCTCCCAGTTCAGGTTTCATGTCTGCCTTCCCCGAAGGGAACGCAAAATCGCCTTTGATGTTTACAATCAAACCTTTTGAGCTCGTCTGAATATCGATCGGTGGATCACCAGCAGGGTTTTCCTTTTTCATTTCATCAATGGCTTCCTGCATTTCTTTCTTCATTTCAGCCAAATTTTCAATGGGCTCAAATTCGCCCTCGGCTTCTGCTCCCACCGCTTTTATTTTACTCCCTAAAGACTTACCTTTGGAGTTGGCCATCTCCTGAAGTTTTACCGGATCCATTGTTGAAATAGCGGCCAACAGAACAAAAAACGCAAACAGTAGGGTCATCATATCTGCGAAGGTTCCGAACCATCCAGGCAAACCTTCTTCAACGGATTCTTCCCCCGCTGAAAAGCCCTTTTTATAGGCGTTTTTTTCTCCTGGTGTCATTCCCATTTAGATTATTCCCGCTTCCACTCCGCAGGTGGAATGAATGAATTTAGTTTTTCCCGCACGATAAGCGGATGTTTCTTTTGGTGAATTAACCGTGATGCCTCCACAAGTAAGCAGGCAGACATGGAGGTCATGGTGGTTTTGTTTCCCATTTTCTGAGCCATGGGTAGAAAAAATAAGTTTGCGAACACAGCCCCATAAAGCGTAGTAATCAACGCTGCCGCCATACCGCCGCCCAGGTTGTCCGCACCACCTTCACCACCAAAACCGGCTAACATCAAAACCAGACCAATTAGGGTTCCAACCATTCCCCAGGCCGGCGCTAGATCGCCCATTGATTTCAACATGTCTGTTTGAACTTTTTCACGTTTTTCACGGTATTCAATTCTTGTTTCCATGATTTCGGATACCTCTTCCAATGAATAACCGTCCACAACCATTTGTACTCCATCCTTAAAAAAATAAGTTCTGATGCTATCGACTGCTTTCTCCAAATCGGCAGCGCCTTTTCGACCCATCTCCGCAATTTCACACGCTTCATCAACCAGCGGTCCCATTTTGTCGTCTGCAGGTTTTAATACGGCGCCTATCGCTTTTCCCAGTGCAGCAACGTGAGGCATGGGAAACGCCACAAAAATGGAAGCAATCATGCCACCAAATACGATCCCAAAACTTGGAATTGAAAGAAAGTCGCCAAACCCTCCTGCCGAACCTTCCACAAAAAGCGCATAAGCGATACTGCCAATCATAGCAGCAAGGCCAACAATAACACCAATAATTAGTGCAATATCCATAAAATTACTCCTCTAATCCTGCAGAACTCATTTTGTTTTCGTGTAAAGCCTTCAAAATATTTCTGACGTCTGTGTACTCCGGATCCAAACGCAGAGCAAGATTCCAATTTATCGTTGCTCTCTGTACATCCCCTAATTTATAATAAATAGATCCTCTTCTGGCATAGGCCAATGCCAAGTTGGGATTTAATTCCAACGTTAAGTCCACCTCTTTCAATGCTTCGCGATAATCGCCTGCATAAAAGAAACGCAGTGAGCGCGATAAGTGGCGCATGGCTTCATTCATGTTCTGTTCAGTCAAGTTTGCACCAAGTTTAACGGAATTTAATGAATCAGACAAAAATTTTGATTCTTGTTCCATGGCAGAGAGGCGAACAATCAGGTTTCTCATTTCGTTATTCATAAGCGCCACTGAATCTTTCATTGACAGCACGGCAAAATCTGCCATGGCTATAGTTGAGTCCTGATGCTGCGATATGGATTCGAGACCATCGTCTTTGCCGGTACTATATAGGTTGGTCGACCCCGATGGTCCTACTGGCCCCCTGCGGGCCATGGCGCGAGGAACAACCATGTCCAACCCAAACGTAAACCCCGCATGACCAATCCAATATGCCGTAGACCAGTCGGGCAATTTTTCTATGTGGGTGAACCCTAGGTTCAGGCGGTAATCCGAGGTAAGGGGGATGCGGAGTCCCACATTGACACCTGTCCCGTCGAATTCACCCACAATATCCAATCCACCCCGTTTTGCGAAGTACGGGGTCTTCAAAATAAAACCAAGAAATACGCCGGTATTTGTGCCGGCAGTGTCCAAATTTACATTTGCATCTTCAGCATCTTCAGCATCTTCAGCATCTTCAGCATCTTCAGCATCTTCATCTGGCGCATTTGGCGCATCAGCGGTCGCGAGGCCGCCTGTTCCAAAACCCATGTAAGTATTCATCTTATATTCACCAAGGTCTTTTTCACTCGCCAAAACGGCGAAAAAGGAAAGTTGTGTTTTGTCAAGGCTTAGAATTTTGTCCGACGTCTCTTGATTGCTGAAAACAATATCCTGTAAACCAATAGACAAAGAAATATCGTTGTAAACATAAACGCGCTGCTGAGCGTGAAAACCAAATTCCACCGGGGGTTTATATTGGGATTCTTCAAGAGAATCCACATGGGCGGGATCTCCACCCTGGATTGCAGAAAAACCAAAAGAAAAGCCACGAGCAATTTCCATGTCGAAATAAACGCCCTTGGCCGTATTAAAAGGGGAAAAATTGTGTATTTCAGCGCCAAACCCAGTCCTAAACAAATAAGGGGTCTTCTCATTGCTGGACGTAGGAACGCGCATCATCAATCCCGGGCGGGTATAAACCACGCGAGTAGAACTGAAAGCGGTGGACACCAGAAAAATAAAGACGTAAATATATCTATTGTTTTTCCTCATTAATTCATCTCATCATAACCGTTCATGTTGGAAACCAAAATTACTGGTATTCCTCCCAGTCGATAACGTAAGAGTAGCCAATAAACGTACCAAAGTCCTTTGGTACGTAAAGTTCAAATTTTCCTGTGGCACCCGGTAGAAGACTGGCGTCGGAAACAATGCCGGTTTCAAATGTATTGTAAGACCCTCTCACAAAAGTGGTCAACGTTTTTGTCTCTCCACTCCAGTTTCTGCGAAATACAAAATCCACTTTGCTGAAGTCTGCGCGCCGTCCTCCGATATTTTTTATTTCACCCCTAAAAATGATATTGCCTTGTCCGTCCTTTTTCTCAGAAATATTGCCAACCAGTACACAATTTGCCGAAAACTTTGTGCTGGCCCGGCGTGAATTATCCACAGACGCATATTGTGGCTGTGCGAGTTTTGGCATTGGCGGTGGAGTATAGCTTTCTCGGATCTGCTCGGGAACGTATTCTTGTGTGTCTTCCGTGATCACGTTATCAACAATCCGAACAACCTGCGTGCGATCCACGATCAGATAACCAACCAACGTTTCCACCTTTAATGATTTGTCGTCTTGATAAATTATTTTGCCGAAAACGGTGCTACCGTTTTTTAAAATTATTTCCTTGGAATAAATGGTTAATGGGTTGACCCACATTTTACTGAGCGCTCTTAAATCATCCATTTCTTGGGACAAATGCTTTACCTCGGCAGACAGTTTTTTAATTTCAAAATTCAATTCATTTATAATAAAGGTCTTGCTGGGGCTGCCCATTGCCGTCACCGTTTTGGGGACCGTGGCTTGGGGAGTCGTTTCGGCGGTGGGAGAGCTCTGATCCGTTGTGGCGGATTCAGCGGTAGATGATTCCGATTCTGGATCGTTATCGGTGGGAGCGGAAGATGCCGTTGAAAGAACTATCTCGCCAACGTTCTTGCTTACAAGAAGGGTTATAGCCATTTCTGCACTGCCAAAATCATCATGTGATGCAGTAAGAACATAGTCGCCTGTTTTAACCTTGAATTTAAAATTGCCCTTACGGCCCGTCTTTTCCTTTTTGACGACTTCACCATCGGAAAGAAGTTGAACAATGGCTTTTTTTACTTTTCCTCCATTGGAGTCAACAACAACGCCCTCCAGCTTAGCTTTCTTCGCAAACGCAAAGGTCCCACTAAGTAAAAAAACGGTCAAAGCGAATACAACTCGCTTCTTAATGCTTCTTGATAGAATCATGATTTACCTCGGATTATGTACACTTTTCGCCACAAAATGCGCTTAAGATGGAGGATTTTACCGCCAAATGGGCAATGTGTCAAGAATTTAAAGGAAAAATGGAACTAAGTGCCCCCGCGGGTAAAATTAGCGGCTCACAATAATGTTATAGGGTATTCTTATCATAGGTTGGCTGTTCCAAAAACAGAGAAGAGTCCCTTTTCTTTTCACCACAGCCAAATATAAGTAACCGCCCTGTTTCTTCTGCCAAAATCCACGTCGGAAATCAGATTGCAATCCGCTCGCATATCCGCTGCGTTCCGATTGAACACGTCATAATCTTCGCCGTGGATCACTGCCTGAAATCGCCCTTCCTGTTCTTTGCACCATTCCCGAACGGCATCGCGGAGCTTCCCAGACCCATGACCCGTGATGATTTTAATGGCGCGAACTCGTCCTTCAAAAGCGGATTGGCTTACGATTGTTTCCAAAAAGGATATTGCGGTATCCGAGCTCATCCCAGAGTGTCCCAGATCCACTGTTTTCATTTTTTGACTGTTCATAATCGATCCGAAAGTTTACGATCTTTACCTTAATTTTCAGATTCCATAAATAGGGAATTATTATGAAAAAAATCACTTTAGGACGAACGAATGCCAAGGTTTCAACCATCAGCCTTGGAACGTGGTCATATGGTGGAACAAGATCGACGTCTTCCATGGCCGTGGGCTGGGAAGGACAGAAAGACAAAGATTCGAAAGCCGCATTGTTAAAGGCGTGGGAATCTGGAATTACCCATTGGGACACGGCCGACGTTTATGGCGATGGCCACTC
>CAYNPR010000094.1:0-6104 GCA_964399115.1 uncultured bacterium
CCAGTCGACTCCTCTTCATTCATGCCTTCGGGCTCTATTGGATCCGGTTTTTGGATCATACCGATTCCGGAAACACCATCCAGAATAGTGATAAGCGGATTTCCAAAGGAATACCAATCCACATATTTTCCTTTTTCAATTAAGGCATCCTTCTCGATCCAGTCCAATTCAAGGAAATCATTTTTCTGTTTTGGATCGATCGTAAAATAAGCAACGTGAAGGCTTGTGATGTTTTGGAAAAAGTGACTACCGAATGACGGATCGATAGGTAGATCTTTCTCACCCACTTCAATGATGACTTTTGCTTGAGAAATTTGTTGCCATTTCACCGGAATCCCCAGCCAGGGATCCGCGGAGCCCCAACGACCCGGTCCACAAAGGACGTAATTTTTCCCATTTTTGATTTTACCGTTCAATTTTTCAATTTCTTTGGCGATATCTCGTGTTTTTGCAATGTCGAAAGTATTCGACCGAACTAGAATCAAATCATGAATCTCATCTAATCTCCCATCGCCAAGGGTAATATGACTTTTACAAAATGCGTTTGTGGTATCATGTTCTTGATTTTGAATTGATTTTAAACCCGTCAAAACCATAGGTTTGATTTGAAGAATGCAAAACTCCGGTTTTTTATCTTTAAACAGGTTGACTGCAAATTCAATTTCTACTGGACAACCCAACGCCATTTTCCCCAATACAAGCATACGGTTGAGAATTTCAGTCAATGGGATTACGCTCCATTTCAATATGGGTGAAAAGCTTACAATGCGCGTTCCAGGTTTGGATAACGTGTCACGGAGGGTGTTGTCATCCTTTGATATGACACTGCCAACCCATTTCAAAGAAGAATCATCTTCAGCATTTTGAAGCGAATAGTTCTGAAGATCGTTTCCTTTCTTTCGAGTGGAATTCAAATCAAGTCCATAGAATTGAATCTGGGAATTCATGCGAGTCGTTTTTATGGAATAAAATTGTGGTAAAATGGAAGGATATTTTGGTGAAATTCTCAAACATTTTTCCCCATCGACAATTGTTCTTCCAAATCCCAAAGCGAGATAAGCCACGCCTTCTTCTCGTTCCATGTAAGAAACAGGATAAAAATTGACATTTTTCAAGACGCCACTGAACGTTGGATAAAATCGCCCGCTCTCAAAGGGCTGGCCGACGATTTCTTGAATGATAATTGCCATTTTTTCTTCTTCAATTCGGTGTGCCGTGTTTTCCAGTAATGATTTCGCCTCTCCCTTAAACGTAGAAGCGAATATTCGTTTAATGGCTGTGATTAGTGAATCCAATCTTTTCCCAGTCGTTTTTTCATTGTTGGGAAGCATAAACGTATCATAGGTTCCCGAAAGGGGCTGATATTGAGAATCTTCCAGCATGCTTGAAGACCGAACTGCCAATGGGTATGAATTATCTGCTAAAAAGGATTCCAATTTCAATTTAATGTCAATGGATAATCGGGCGGTTACGAATGCTTTTTCCAATTTTTTATTATTGGTTTCCATAATGGCAATTTCCCAAAGATCGTTATCTTTCATGAATCTGTCGAATTCATCCGTTCCAATGATTGCACAGCGAGGGACTCGGATGGAACAATTTTTGAATTCTTCCCTGATACCGGAGGTATTGATCATGTGCCTCGCAAATGCCAGGCCTCGGGCTTTTCCGCCAAGAGATCCGCCGCACAATCGAAAAAATACAGTTTTGTCTTTTTTATATCGAGCTGAGGTATAGTCGAACACATGATCGTCAGGGTCTGCATGATCGGATTGCAGATGATCAAGAAGGAATATTCTTAATAAATCTTCAGATTCAAATTCACTGGCGTCAATTGGCCGAAGATTGGACGCCAATTCGAATTCCGACCGGGCGGCGAGCCAGTTTGAGAAATGGTTTTTTTTCGCGTGGTATAGTAGGGATTCATCGGGTATTTGCTTGATCTGATTGGACAATTCTTCAATTGTACCCGCTATACCGATTTCCGTTTTGTCCGGGAGGCGAAAAATAAAATCACCAAAACCAAAATTTTCTATCATGAATGATTTCAAATCAGTTAACAAAGTATTGGAAATTTTATGTAGAAATCCAGCATCGACGTTTTCCGCCATTTCACGGTTTGATTCATCCGTGGACTGAAGCAGAATTGGCATGGATGGTTCAAGCGATCGAACCCAATGCGTAAACTTCAATCCCGCTTCCGGATCCATGAGACCGTTGTTTGGGAACCGTACGTCTGAAATCACACCGATGATATTCCTTCTGTATTTTTTCATGAAACTCTTTGCCGTATGATAGTGCGGTGTCATCAAAACTTTGGGGCGTCCTCGCAAATGGAGTAGCCTTTGTGACTGGCTTAAACTTTTGCTCATCAGGTGATTTATCTGATACATGATTTCTCTGTAAATCAGCGGTAGGAGTATGGAATACATCCTAGGAGAATCTTCTATGACCAGGATCGCGCGTACGTTCCCTTGAAGAATATCCTGTTTTGCATTTTTTCTGTCTTCCACATATTTGATGATGGCTGGAAAAACACTGGCATCCCCATTCCAGATGAAAATTCGATTAATGGCCTTTGGCGTAATCGTTTCCGGAAGTTGTCTAAGTTCCGATTCGTCGAATGCCAAAAGGATAACGGGTTTACGGGGATAGAGATCCTTAATCGCCGTCCCGAGGGAAATGGGATCCTGGTCCTCTATCCGGAGCATTACAATCACCAGATCAAATTTCTTTTTATTCATGAAATCCATGGCTTCCTGCGCTGTGGAAACCCGATTGACCCTTGGTGCGTAATTGAAATTCATCCCGACATATTCCGTCATGATTTGTTCGGTCAAATGCCCGTCTTCTTCAAGGATGTAGGCGTCGTAGGGGCTTGCAACCAGGAGGATTTCATGAATGCGGTGGGGCATTAAATCCTGAAAATCTATTTTAGAATTTTGACCAACAAAAAAATCAACCATGGTCAAAATTACTGACATTGCTCCTCAAAAAGAATATCCATCCAATGTATGTTTGAATGTGGTTTTTTTATCGCTTAATTTTTAATTGACACATGGTGGCTTTTTCACATAATTGGTCTCTTAAGAATACCGGGAATGCCTTTATAAGTTTACTTTTTCCTAATCAGTGTTTGATCTGTGAAGGTGGAGAATTTCATTCATTAGATCCTGTCTGCTGCGATTGTATGAAAAAAATGACTGAAATTGACGTTGAAAAAAACAGAATGGATGAATTGATGATAAAAGATGGCATTGATTATGCCTATACCGGTTGGGATTTCGGCTCGGAACTTCGAACGATCATCCATACACTGAAATATGAGGATCGAGCACGCCTAGGGTTCTTTTTGGGATTGAAACTGGGCGAGAGGCTATCGACCATCAGAATTCAACATGGTGACGGGATAGTTCCAGATCCTCTTCATTCCGTCAAATTCAGGGAGAGAGGGTATAACCAGGCTGAGTGGATCGCAAAAGGTTTGGGTGAAGCGCTAATCCTTCCTGTTTGGTCATCGTTGATTAAACGGGTGAAATACACCGTATCCCAAACCACTCTTGATAGGCAGGAAAGAGTGGAAAATCTGAACAGAGCTTTTCTGCTAAAAAAGAACGTTATAGATCAAGGTATATTAATCGTGGACGACGTCATTACCACGGGATCGACAATTTCGTCTATGGCTACCGTTTTCAAGAATGCTGGTGCAAAAATGATCTTTGCCGTTACGCTTGCGACACCCAAGGGAGAATCCAATGATTAGGGTATTAAATTCATTTGACCTTAAAGATAGACATGTCCTGATTCGTGTAGATTTTAACGTGCCGGTCCAAGGTGAAAAAGTAACCAGCAATTTCAGGATTAAATCGGCACTTCCCACAATTCAATACTGTCTGGATCATGGGGCGGCTGTAATTTTGTTGTCGCACCTGGGCAGACCAGATGGAAAAGTAGATTCGAAATTAAGCCTGATTCCCATCGGAGAGGAATTGGCGGGATTATTGGAAATGCCCATAAAATTTTCTGAGAATTGCATTTCTGAAGATGCTCTGGATACGTCGCTGAGTTTAAAGCCCGGCGAAATTCATTTATTGGAAAATCTTCGATTTCACGAAGGTGAAGAAAAAAATGATCCCGATTTCGCGTTCCGTTTAGCTCGTCATGGTCAAATTTTTATCAATGATGCGTTTGGTACGGCTCATCGGGCCCATGCGTCCAATGTAGGTGTCGTATCTCATTTTAAGCATCATGGCATTGGATACCTTATGGATAAAGAAATTAATTATCTCGACCGAGTGATGCGCAGACCGAACAGGCCATTGACGCTGATATTGGGTGGGGCAAAGATCGGAAGTAAAATAGGATTAATAGACCATTTCTTAAACAAGGCGAATCATATTCTTGTAGGGGGAGGAATGGCCTTTACGTTTTTGAAAGCCGGTGGCAGAGGAATTGGCGGATCACTTGTGGACGAAGCCATGATCCCCACTGCAAGAACGATATTGGACCGTGCCCAGAGTAGACGGGTAAAAATTTCTTTGCCGAAAGACGTTGTTTGCGGGGAGGATGTTCATGACTCAAACCCCAAGGGGCCTTACAAGATTAGTGCGATACCCGCAGACCTTATGGGCTTGGATATTGGGCCAAAAACCATTGCCGATTTCAATGCAATCATAGACCAATCGGAAACGGTGGTCTGGAATGGTCCCATGGGAATATTTGAAATGGATGAATATTCTCATGGAAGCCGGGCAGTAGGGGAAAAGCTGGCTCAGCGAACGGAAAATGAAGCCACAGTAATTGTAGGAGGAGGCGATACGGCTGCAGCCGTTGATAAATTTGGACTTTCCCGACAAATGACCCATGTTTCTACAGGTGGAGGAGCTTCTTTGGAATTATTGAGCGGGAAAAGGTTGCCTGCTCTCAAAATGTTGGAGATTTAAATGAGGTTAGAACCGATTGTTGCAGGTAATTGGAAGATGCATAAAACACCATCTGTGGGAGTCTATTTCGTCGAAGAAACCGTTAATTTACTTTTGGATATAAAACACGTATCCGTTATCTTCGCCCCGCCTTTTACGGGGCTTATTGAGATGGATGTAAAGCCGCCTTTTTATGTGGCGGCACAGAATTGCCACTGGGAAGACCACGGCGCTTTTACCGGCGAAATTTCCGTTTCCATGATCCGGGACTGTGGTTCGGATTACGTGATTCTTGGACATTCGGAAAGAAGGCATATTTTTGGGGAATCCGATGAATGGATCAACCGAAAAGTGGATGCGGTTCTGTCCGGTGCTCTGAAACCGATACTTTGTATCGGAGAAACTCTGGATCAACGGGAATCTGGACAAACCCAACGGATTCTGAAAACTCAACTTGAGCAGGGACTTGCCGGTGTGGATTCAATCGAGAATATTTTGGTCGCCTATGAGCCGGTTTGGGCTATCGGTACCGGAGTTACTGCCACAACGGATCAAGTGGAAGTTGCCCATGCGGCGGTTCGAAATATTTTAAGGGAATTGTTCCCTGGATCGGATGACGTTCATGTTTTGTACGGGGGATCCGTTAAACCGGACAATGCCGAAGAATTAATTCAGGTTTCCGGCGTAAACGGATTCTTGATTGGCGGTGCAAGTTTGGACGTTGATTCTTTTACGTCCATCATTCGAACGGTGGAGAAAGACCAAATGAGGATATTATGATAGGATTTTTAATCGTATTCCATACCATAATCAGTATTTTACTGATTTCAGTCGTTTTGATGCAGGCAAGCCAGGGTGGCGGTCTTTCCGGTACCTTTGGCGGGCAAGCCGCCAGTTCAGTATTGGGCGGACAGAATGCCGGGAATGTATTGAGCAAAATCACGACTTGGCTTGCTTCTATGTTTCTTGCCTTGGCTGTTGTGATCAGCATGTTAAGCGGACCTACTTCGGAATCGACTGATTCCATTGTGAAGGATGCGGCAAATGAACGACCCGCTCTTCCCGCATCCGATCAAATTCCTCCCGCGGAGGATGCCACATTGGATCTGGGAGGAGAATAATTTGATCGCCGAAGTGGTGGAACTGGTAGACACGCTGTCTTGAGGGGGCAGTGGGGGAAAC
>CAYNPR010000095.1:0-6084 GCA_964399115.1 uncultured bacterium
CGGTTAAAAACCGTTACAGTGGACCTGCCTGCTCTACGAGACAGGGTCGAGGACATCGGTGCTCTCGTGGAACGATTCGCATTGGAGTTTACGCGATCAAACGATATTCTTTACCGTGGCTTCATTCCAGATGCAATCCGAATGATGAAACAATACGAATGGCCGGGTAACGTTAGAGAACTCAAGAATTTTGTCGAAAAGATTTTGGTATTGGAAAAAGGTGAAAGAATAACGGCCGAAATGGTTAAGGATAATTTAGGGGATGGATTCCCGCCAAATCCGATGGAGAATAGAGCATTGCCTGTCGTGGTGGGACAACCCAATGATAAGGCGGAAATTGATTTGATTCTTCGCCAATTGTTTTTGCTTAAACAGGATACGGAATTTATTCAAAAGGTGCTGATGAGTGGTTCTATTCCATCCAGCTCAGAAGCAAACTCATTCCAAATACTGGAGCAAGGCAGCATAGGAATTTCCATTCCCGATAATTCCATGGAAATATCGGAAGATGGCCACCGTCTTATTCGGGATGACGCAATTGGTGATATGAATCTCAGCGATTTGGAACGGGAAGCGATTACTCGATCATTAAGATATTTTAACAACAATCGTCGAAAAACGGCTAAATCTTTGGGGATGAGTGAGCGGACACTCTATCGAAAAATCGAAGAATATGGTTTGGAACCGAAAATCAAACGTCGGAAATAAAATGAAGAAATTTTCAGTATTTATCTTATTATCATTTCTGTTTTTGGTCATGTCTTGTGGGTTTTATTCCATGGCCGGATCTATTCCACCTCACATCAAAACGATTGCAATTCCACTGATGGACAACGAGACGGCAGAATTTGAGTTGGCGGAAGATATCACGGATGGAATCATCGACCAATTCAATGAAGAGGGAATTCTAGGCATTACTGATGAAATTTCGGCTCATTCCATTCTTCATGGTACGGTTAAAAAAGTGAACGAAGGTCCTTTTACTTATAGCAAGGAAGAATCCGTGTCGGAATATCGATACAAGATCGATATAAAGATTGAGTGGTATGACGTGAGCCAAGAGAAAAATCTTTTAGAAAAAAACTATTCAGGGTTTGGTGCCTATGGAGTAAGTGGTGATATTGGTTCCGATGGCATTGATAACGACAATGACGGAAAAATTGATGATGATGATGATGATGAATTTGGTGAACCACGGGCTTTTGCAACAAAGGTGGCTGTGCGTAAAATTGCAGAAGATATTTTAAACGATATTATGACGACTTGGTAAGGGGAAGTGAATAAAATGGAAACAGTGACAATTCAGAATCTCAATCATTATGATGGGCAAAAGGTTACTTTAAAAGGTTGGGTTTACAACATACGAAACATTGGTAAGATATGGTTTTTGATTCTACGGGATGGGACCGGATTAGTACAGGGTGTGGTGGTCCAGGGTGAAGCCACGGATGACGCATACGGAATAGAACAAAATCTCAACCAGGAAGATTCCGTCATCATTACGGGAACCGTTCGAAAAGAACCGAGAGCTGTTGGCGGGTACGAATTGGGAATCCATATGATTGAGGTTGTAAATCACGTTATGGAAGAATATCCTATTTCTCCGAAGGAACATGGCACTGACTTTCTCATGTCGAATCGGCATCTATGGTTGCGCTCAAAACGACAAAATGCCATCATGCGCATCCGGCACCAAGTGGTGAAGGCAATCCGAGATTTCTTTGATGAAAACGACTTTACGTTGATTGATTCTCCTATCTTTACCGGAAATGCAGTTGAAGGGACAACAACCTTGTTTGAAGTGGAATATTTTGAGCGAACGGCTTATCTGACTCAAAGCGGTCAATTGTACCAAGAAGCGGGGGCAGCCGCCTTTGGAAAAACTTATTGTTTTGGACCATCTTTTCGAGCGGAAAAATCCAAGACTCGCCGCCACCTTACTGAATTCTGGATGGTGGAACCTGAAATTGCCTACTGCGATTTGGATGAAAATATGGATTGGGCGGAAAAGTTGGTTTCTTTCATTGTTAAGCGTGTACTGGAAAATAGTCAAACCGAATTAAAAATCCTTGAGCGCGATATTGTTAAACTTGAAAATATCGTTCCACCATTTCCAAAGATAACATATGATGAAGCCGTGAAGATTTTAAAGGAACACGGTAGTCATTTTGAATACGGAAGTGACTTTGGTGCCCCAGATGAATCGTTGTTTTCCGAGCAGTACGACAAACCGCTGATGATTCATCGTTGGCCGGCAGACATCAAACCATTTTATATGAAAAGAGATGACCATAATCAAGATCTGGCACTGGGTGTGGATATGATTGCGCCGGAAGGGTATGGGGAAATCGTAGGTGGAGGACAAAGAGAAGATGACCATGACACCCTCGTTTCGAGGATTCGTCATCACGATCTGCCGATGGAACCATTTAAATGGTATTTGGATTTACGAAAATATGGTTCCGTTCCTCATTCTGGTTTTGGACTGGGACTTGAGAGGACTGTAGCCTGGCTCTGCGGTACGAAACATATTCGGGAAACGATTCCATTTCCACGAACCATGACTCGATTGGATCCTTAATGAAATTTAAAGGTCGGATCTCAGTTTTTGGCGGCAGGGAAATTGAATCAGCCGTTTATGATGATACAGTGGAGATCGGTCGACAATTGGCAAAAGAAAATTATCTTGTGTTTTGCGGAGGAGGAGAAGGTGTTATGGAAGCGATTTCCAAAGGTATTCATGAAAAGAATGGAACAGTCATTGGTATCTTGAAGGGACGAGAATTAGATGAAGGGAATGACTATTTAACCATTCCCATTGCCACTGGAATTGGTATCGCACGAAATGCTATCCTCGCGTACAATTGTGATGCCGCCATCGCTATTTCCGGTAAATATGGAACCATGAGTGAAATCGCCTATGCATTCCAGTTAGAAAAACCTGTGATTGGTTTTAAAACTTGGGATATTAAACATGTAGTTCATGCAGATACTCCAGACGAAGTAATTTCAAAACTCAAAGACGAATTGGATCATGTTTAGAATTCACGTATTGGTCTCAGGAAAAGTCCAAAGGGTTTGGTTCCGCAAGCAAACGCAGACCAAAGCATCAGAATTGGGGCTAACAGGTTGGGTAAAAAACTTATTCAACAATGCAGTTGAAATCATTGCGGAGGGCGATATGGACAGTCTAACCAAATTGACGGGGTGGCTCCAGGACGGTCCGCCGTTGGCAGAGGTGAAAAAGTTAAGCATAGAATGGGCGTCGGGAGAAAATGAGTTTAATTCCTTCGAGATTCACCGATGAAAATTGCCCTTTGTCAGATCAATCCTACCGTTGGTGCCTTTGAAAAAAATAAAGAACTCATTTTAAAGTATTATAACGAGTGTATTCAAGAAAATGCAGATATTATTGTATTTCCAGAATTAGTTATTACGGGATATCCACCACAGGATCTTTTATGGGAAGAAGGTTTCGTTGAGCAGAATCTGGAAATAATCAATCACATTGCTTCCCATTCCACCGTCCCGGTTATTGTGGGATTTATTCGTAAGGGAGATGGGAAAATATTCAATTCGGCCGCGGTATGTTATAATGGAAAACTACAAGCCACTTATGACAAAATACTACTCCCAACCTACGATGTGTTTGATGAAGACAGATATTTTAACAGAGGGAAGGAACCGACTGTCATTTCCGTTCCGGTCAATGGCGAAGATAAAATTCTAGGTATCCAGATATGCGAGGACTTGTGGGACCGGGATTATGAATGTAAAGTAAGTCAAATTCAAAAAGAGAAGGGAGCTAAAATTCTCATCAATATTTCCGCATCGCCCTATCAGAAAGGAAGATTGATAGACCGGCGCGATCTCATTCTGGAAAAAGTGAATGCAACGAACATTCCATTCCTGTATTGCAATATTGTGGGAGCTCAAGATGAGTTGATTTTTGATGGGGGATCATTGGCATTTTCAGGTTCAGGGGAATGTATTGGGCAAGGAAAAGCATTTGAAGAAGATTTAATCCTGGTTGATCTGGATAAGGAGAAACCGATTTCTTTCCGAAGAAACCCTCGGGAAGAAAACGTTTACAATGCGCTTTGTATAGGCGTATCGGATTATTTTTCTAAAACAGGCCACAGCGATGCCGTATTGGGTCTGTCTGGTGGTATTGACAGCAGTCTCGCTGCTTGTATTGCCGTGGATGCACTCGGTGCGAATCATGTTCATGGAGTGGCGTTACCGTCAAAATTTTCGAGTGATCATAGTTTATCCGATGCCCAATCCTTGGTCAAAAACCTAGACGTTGATTTTCGTATTATTCCCATCCAGGAAGCCGTGGATGGACTGACGGAATCTCTGCATCCTCATTTTCTGGGAGCAGAGAAAAACGTGGCGGAAGAAAATTTGCAGGCGAGAGTTCGAGGCAACCTTCTCATGGCCCTATCAAATAAATTCGGATGGCTGGTGCTTTCTACCGGTAATAAAACGGAATTGGCACTGGGATATTGTACACTTTACGGCGACATGAATGGAGGATTGGCAGTTATCTCGGACTTGAGCAAGGCAGACGTTTATGCTCTTTCAAGATGGATCAATAAAAAACAACCTGGCCGCATTCCAGAAAATTGCATCACGAAACCGCCCTCGGCGGAATTAGCACCGGATCAAGTAGATCCATTCGATTATGAGGTTGTGAGTCCCTTGGTGGATGCTATCGTAGAAGATCAAAAATCACCGGCTGAACTCATTCGGGAAGGCGCGGATCCGGAATTAGCCAATGCGCTATACCAGAGTGTCCGGATCAATGAATATAAACGCCGGCAGGCGGCGCCGGGTTTGCGCGTTTCGGCAAAAGCATTTGGTGTAGGGAGACGAATCCCAATCGTTAATCATTTCAAGGGGAAATAGACAAATGAAACAATTATTAATTTTGTTAATCATTTCACTATCTTTTGGTCAAAAGAAAACTCCATCAGAGTTTTGGTTGGAATATGATCAAAAAGAAAAAGTTGCATTCATAAATGGGGTGTATGGAACAATCTCCACACTAAAAACACATCATCAGCAAGAAGTAAAAAGACAGTTTACGCACGATAAAAACTGGGTTGCGCCCTTTTATATTGAACGATTCTACACTATTGCGGATGAATATCGAGCCGAGGAAATTGGATACGACCTGAAAGTTATTGTTCTCCACATGGATGCATTTTACGTCAATTCCGACAATTACAATATCCCAGTCATGGAAGCACTGAGAATTGTATCTCTAATGCAGGATGGTGAACGGAAAAAAGCGAACTTGCGTCTGCTGAAAGCACAGCGTAAATACATCAAGATGTAATTATTTTTTCTGTTCTACCCAGTGCAGCTTGATTAGCGCTGATACATTATTTCAATAGTGATTCTCGATAATTTTTTCTGGATGTAATTAAAAGCTTCTTATGACTTTGGGCGCGTAAATAATACAAACAAGCCGATAATAATGTCTCCAACAACCCAAATGCCAAATATCAACGTCACTCCAATCCCAGTCCCAATTGCTGTACCAACTTTTTCCGCTTCGGACATAGCGTCATATCCTTCGGTAGCTGCACCCGTACCTCCAATAAGCCACATAACCATGAGAATGTTGAAACCAATGAAACCCCATTTAACAATTTTACCAAAAAAACTACGTTTTGGTTTTCGTAATTGCACTCCACAACTAGGGCACTTTAGCGCCGAATCACTAACTTCCGAAGAACATTCAGGACAATTTATTATTGGCATTTCCTTTCTCCTTTCTAGTTTAAAGTTTTAACAAATGTAAATATAAACCCAGAATTTTACATTGAATATCGAATAGTTATACTTATCTTTTTTATATAATCAATTTTTTAACCAACTAAACTTTCCTAACTATTTGAACAGATCAAAATTCAAACAAAATTTTATTAAGCAGAAATGATAATTTATCCGATCGTTTTACGCATCTTGCTTATTTGATAGTCCAATGGGTACATTTAACCAGCACGGAGGAAAATAATCATGGAAAGTCGAATGACCATCATTATCTTGGCTGTTGGGTTGGCATTTTGGATT
>CAYNPR010000096.1:0-6037 GCA_964399115.1 uncultured bacterium
TGACGTTGAGATTCGAAAAATCCAAGGTAATAAGTTGGTCGGACATCGTAGTGTCAACACCCAATAAATAAAGGGATGAATCATTGTAAACCAAACTGTAAACACCATGATGAGTCGTGTCTGCGAAATTCAGTTGAAAAATTTCATCCCTTGTCGAAGAAGTGGAGCCATTTTTCGAAAGGATTCTCATCCTGTATTCCGTTTTGGAATCCAGGTTACGATAAAGCACAATCAATGAATCCAATTCACCCTGATACCCCAACCCGCATGGTTGCCAATTGGCGGAAAGAGAATCAATCTTAACAAAGGCCTTTTCTCCCGTAGGAGAGCATTTAATAAGCAGATAGGAATTTCTCGATTGTAAATAAAGATCGTTTCCATCACTTGTCATCGCTAAATAGCCCTGGCCATTCATATCCAAATCGAATGCATCCGTAATAAAGTAAATGCTGTCCGGATTCAATTCAAATTTTAGAAGATCTATTTGCGATCCTGAGTTCCCGGACAGATCGAAGTTGGTAGAATAAAAATAACCGTTTAAATACGTTATGTCGGAGATGTCGTCGTAATAGACGTTTTTATCCGTGTCGATTTCAAAATTCTCTTCGCAAGCCCACCAAAAAAGACCAATTATAATAAATAATGATATTCTCTTTCCGGTCATGGTAAAATTTATTTACAATTTCGAATTAATGAAAATTTCAAATTCATAATGTCGTGATGGATGTGCATTTTTCCACCCAACGTTGATACTTTACTCTTTTATGAACAAAATAATTAATTGAACAGGCGGCAGTCGCTTCCAATCTCTCTCTTTCCTGTCCGCGATAGGTCGGTACCATAACCACCACGAATTTATCGAATGGCACCCGGGCGTACTGGCAAATGCTGGACATAGCACCGACCGCATATTCCATTTCGCCCTCATATCGATTTCGGTTCACTTCGATTTCCAATTCAAATACCTTTTTATTTTCTTCGGGATAAATGCGGACTCGTTTTAAGGGTGGAGAAAGATGATCGCGAGCAAAATATTTGGGAGCCATCGCCGCTACCTGTTGATCACTGAATTTTGGTTTCTTGGCAAATGCAACCGAACTCACCAAGAGTGAGAAAAATATGATACCTGCTCTGTTAAACATCTCAAGAATTTATCTACAATCCCAATAACAAAAAACCCTGCTGGACGCAGGGCAATTTTCATAAAATTCATGATCACCTAATAAAAATTTAAACAATGCAATATTCAGCTATTTTATCCTTATCGATTTCACCTTTATCCGTGATGAGGTGATCCACCAAATCCAATGAAACAATATCACTGGAATGGGAAATGAGCGTATAATCCAATTGCCCGATATTTTGGGATTCTTCCTTTAAATAAATATTTTGATTCTCGGAAATAGTTGGCGTGATCTCTAAAACAGGTGAAAACAAATAAACGGGAAGATTGTGAATATGGCATTCGCTCACAATATTCGACGTACCGCTGTCGCTGACGAATTTCCCATCGGTCGTAACGGCATAAGCACCGATGAAAAGTTTATTGACTCGATCGAAAAAGTGAACGAGATCCCACTCCGGGATCACGGTATATTCGATTCCATTTTGTTCCATAATTTGGATGACCTGCTGGGTCTTGACCTCATCCTGCATGAGAATAAGTACTTTAAATTCCTTCCCCATTCTCTTGGCTTCCGGGAGCAACAGTTCCACAGGTTCTTCCACCGCATGGAGAATGATAAAATCACCATCTTCTATATGCTCCAATCCCTCATTGGCCAAGATACTCATATCATATTCCAACCGCTTAATCAAATCTTCCAGAATTTCAATTGTTGCCGTTTTCATGGTCGCAAAATCCTTGCCCCTAAAATAGTCCTTACTTTCCATCTCTTTTTCAAATAAAATAATGAGGTTGTCAATTGGAAACATCCTAGGTCGACTATTGGCAATAATGGAACAAACCTCTTTGATCTGGACGCCATATGTGCTCTCATCGCATTCCAAATCCCGTACAGCTTCTATGATGGCCTGGAGTGTGACCAGACTGGTCTGGGATGATGAGTAAAATTTAACAATATCCCGGAAGAGACTGTCCAGGACTATTTGATCTTTCGTGCTCATAGTGACAGCCATAGATAAATGATTAAGTAGATGGAAGCAATGACCAGTGAAATCAAACTAATGACAAGCCCTTTTTTCATAAAGTCAATAAAGGATATTTCCACGCCGTATTTCTTGGCAATGCCCACGGATACGATATTTGCGGAGGCACCGATCATGGTGATGTTTCCGCCAAAGCAAGCACCCAAGGCCAGAGACCACCAGAGAATATCATTGGGTATAGGATTGCTTTCCAGCATCAAATGGATGATGGGGATCATGGCAATCGTAAAAGGAATGTTATCCAGAAAACCGGATGCAATCCCGGACACCCATAAGACCATTAGCACAATAACATAAGGGTTGTCGCCTACATTCATGAAAACGTTATGGGCAATCCATTCAATGACTCCATAATCTTCCAGAACGCCAACAAGAATAAAAAGGCCGGTGAAGAACAGCAGCGTGCTCCATTCCACTTCTTCCAGTACGTGTTCCACATTCGCCTTGGAAATAATTAACAGCACCATGGCCATACCCAACGCCACTACGCCTGGAGCCAGGCCGGTGATTGTTTGGGTGATAAAAAGCAGAATGGCAAAGATCAGACAAGCCAGGCTTTTGATCATCAGACTCCGGTCAATTTTTATATTGGAAAATTCAAAACGAATCTTTTCCAGCAACAACTGTACGGACACCAATTTTGACAAACTGGTATTGATGGGTTTGAATTCATCGCGGTTAATAAACCAGATATACCCTAGTACAACAATAAAACAAGGTATCACTGCCGGGGTAAGATTGAAGATAAACTGATTAAAGGACAGCCCGACCTTGGACCCAATAATAACGTTGGGCGGATCCCCGATGAGAGTTGCCGCACCCCCGATATTTGAGATCAGCGCTTGGCTTAGAACGTAATTTTTTGGATCAAGACCCATGCCCCGGGTCAGTTCAATAATAATGGGAATGATGATAAGCACAGTCGTGACGTTATCGAGAAAGGCGGACATTAGAGCCGTCACAATGGAGAACAGTACCAGAATCCTTACCGGGTTTCCTTTTGTTATCTCTGCGATACGCACAGATACAATGGTAAAGAAACCAGAATCTTTGATAAGGCTCACTAGAATCATCATCCCAGTGAGCAGCATCAGGGTCTCAAAATCAACATGCTCCACAGCTTGGTGTTCCGTAGTAGCATGGAGAACTACCAATACGCCTACGCCTGTCAAGGCTGCGGCAGCCTTGTTTACCAATTCAAAGGTGATCGCTGCATAGACCACCAAAAAGACCAGGATTGGTATCAGAGCACTAGAATGTTGGGCTGCGTGTTCCATATCGGATCAAATATTATTTATGAGCAAACTATAGGGTGGCCTTAGTCTTTTTGTACGACTAATACGGGACAGGACAAAAGATTCGTAATGCCTTCATCTGTGGAATCCATAATGTTTGATTTGAATTGACTCATTTTCCGATGGCCAACGATTAATAGGTCAACATCGTCACAATGTTCTTCAATGGCTTTTGATACGCTTTCGCCCTCCGTAATGATCACATCCATTTTTTCCGTAACGCCTTCGAAACCATATGCCTTAATTTGGTCGCGTATTATATCAGCGGTTATTTCTTTGGGACTGTCCATCATCATGCTCATTTCCCCGGCATGGGGCTCATTAACGTGGATAGCAACCAATTTGGCGTTTAAATCCGTTGCCATCTGATATGCCTGATTTATAACGACTTCTTCACTTCCGTCTGCAACCAGAGAAACCATAATTTTATTATAATGAGACATTCTAAACGATCAAGTTACTCTAAAAATTTCGCTGGAAAATAAAAATGATTGTTATTCCATACCACTACCAAATCACCAAAACAAAAGATTCTTGCCCTTTCAATTTTCATTTTAATCTTGTGAACCTCACTTGGAAATACTTATTAAATTCTTTTCCACTTTGAAAGATCATTTAAAAAACTGAGGGGCGTCACCAATGACTCTCCGACCGTTATGCTTTAATGACCGAGAACGAATCCATTGAATAATAAAAGAGATTACGGTGCCAAGTTAATGGATTTCAGCCGAGACAAATTGTATCAAAATCTGGAACCATCTCAGAAGGCATTCATCAAAACGATGGGAGAATCCTACCAGTTGACTTTCCAGGAATTGCGCCAGGTAACGGAAATGGCCACCGATTTCAACATGTGGAGAGAACCCACCATCAAAGACCAGTGGAATAAGGCTGATCTTGGCCAAATGGCATCCAATGGTCAATCAAAGAAAACCATACTAAACAATATCCGAGACCACTGGCAAAACTTAAAAGCCAATCCTACCCAATACGAACCGACCGCGCCAAAAGTGAAAAACGTCGTCAGGAAGATGAAGAAAAACCTAGGCGACAACGACGTGTATGGCGATTGCCCGGTAGCGTCGGATAAAACGGTCTGTTGTAATTTGAAAACTATTGACGCCATTCAAGGGTGTGGACTTGGGTGCAGTTACTGCAGCATCCAAACGTTTTACGAAGACGGTGCCATCGGCATAGAAAAAAACCTCACGGAGAAACTGGACCAGATCGAATTGGACCCAAACAGGAACTACCATATCGGCTCGGGCCAATCGTCCGATTCCTTGGCTATGGGAAACCGGAACGGAATTCTGGATGCCCAGTTGGACTTTGCCCGGAAACATCCCAACATAATCCTTGAATTCAAGACGAAAACTAAGAATGTGGATCACTTCCTGAAGGCGGACGTTCCTCCAAACGTATTCGTGTGCTGGTCTTTGAATCCTCAAGTCATCATCGACCATGAAGAGCATTTTACCGCTTCCCTGGAACAACGACTCCATGGGGCACGACAACTTGCGGACAAGGGCGTCATTGTGGGATTTCACTTCCACCCCATCGTCCATTACAAAGGATATGAAAAGGATTACGGCAATATTGTGGACACTATTTTAAACACTTTTTTACCGGATGAAGTTGGCATGATTTCTTTGGGTACGTTGACCTTCATCAAACCCGCCATCAAGAACCTTCGTTCCTTGGGAATCCCTAGCAAAGTCCTGCAAATTCCTTTGAAAGATGCGGCAGGAAAACGTTCCTACCCCATGGCCACCAAGGAAGAAATTTTCAGAACGGTGTACCACGCCTTTCGCCCCTGGCACGAAAAGGTCTTTTTCTATTTCTGTATGGAAGACAGAAAATTATGGGAATCGGTCATGGGAAGATGCTATAATTCAAACGATGAATTTGAAGATGCATTGTTTACCAGTGTCTCCGGTAAAATGAAAGCCGGGACAACCAAGATTTAATATTATTTCAACAGTATCATATTTTTCGTGTGCCTGAAATCTCCTGCTTGGATCGTATAAAGATACACACCAGCCGATACGGGTTCACCTGCATCATTGGTGGCGTCCCACCGTATCGATTTGTAACCAGCCTTTTGCTGACCATTAACCAACTCTCTAACCATCCTACCCGTCGTATCGTAGATAGTAAGGTTAACCATGGCATCTTCCGCCAGATCGTAGCGGAGTGTCGTCATTGGATTGAATGGGTTTGGATAGTTTTGATGAAGAGAAAAATAAGTAGGCTGGTATAAATCATCGATATTAAGGCTGTACGTATACATTGTGTAAAAATTGGGCTCACCCACAATTACGAAATCATAATTATCATTATAAAAACATATCCCCTCAGGCTGATCCATATCATACAAGTTTAACATACCATGAATATTGCCTGTAATGGGGTTAACGTCTATCAGCCTATGACTGTCATCACTTAAAATAAGAACCCTATTCGTTCTATCATCATATGTGACGGAAGATAAATCATCCATGATTCCCAAAAACTCATTTTCCGCATCAAATGGTACGTCTGGCGTGATAACTGTGTCCGAGGACGTCGCAGGC
>CAYNPR010000097.1:0-1249 GCA_964399115.1 uncultured bacterium
ATCTCCACTTCACCATAATATTCCGATTCAAATCCTTCGGCCCAAGCGTCAACTTCATAAAAGCCTGCAGGAAGATCATCCACAACGGCAATGCCATATTCGTTCGTCATGGAATTAGTGTCATATTCATCATTCCATACACTAACGTGCGCTTCTTGAATGGGATAACCATCCTGATCGTAAACGTATGCTGTGAGCCAGCCCGGATCGCCGGTTGAGTCACCATCAAAATAAATTGCACGTTCATATATTTCACCGGGTTCAATGTCTTCAATGTGCAGGTGCGCATCACCATATCCTTCAGAGTATCCATAAACGTCCGCATACCCCCATGATACGTCTACCGTAATCAAATCCCAACCTTCCCAATTTCCAATGCTGAGACCTTGGGGAGATTGTGGAGATTCCAATTCGGCATGCGCTACATGTTCCCAATTGGGCGTACCTGCCCAAATTTCAAGGAGCGCGGTTGAATCTTCGGTACCAAGCCAGAAATCAAACTGGGTGCCGTCTTCCCCAACGTCTACCATCGTATAATCATCCCAATAGCCGCCAGCCCAAGAACCAACCAGATAGAATCCTGGATTATCCAAATCTATGCGATAGTATCCATTCTCATCAGTCATTGTATCCCACCCATTATTATCGTCATCGACCCATACTTCGGCTCCTTCAATGGGTGCTCCACCACCAAAATTTCTCACGATACCTTCGACAAAAAACGTACTGCTGTCATCGCCCGGATCATAGCCCATTGCAAGATCCAGGGCGTTCCCCACCATCTGCTCCTGTGGCCAATCCGCAAATTCCAGTGTGAGTCCATGGACAAAAAATCCATCCCGTATAACGGACGTGACGATACCTCCGTTACCAACACTGAATTCAGTCCAGCCATCTCCAATCTCCGTGAAATACGTGTGGCTTGCATTCCACCCCCAGGCTGGATTTTCGACACCATCAACCAGGGGATGGTCCGGATCAAGAAAATAAGTGGAATCAGACCCATTTGATTCCACTGTCAAATCACCAAAAGTGCCTTCTAAACCCTGCGAGCAGAGCGAAACAAAGGCGATACCGCCATTCTCCACATATTCAAATATTGCCGAGCCGGCATCAAATACGTAATTGTCGACGTTGTCGCTTCCCGCAGTGATGATCATATCGTACTGATCATAGTCCATTGATTCCAAAGCGGACGTGGGAAGGAGATCATAATTGATCTCTCTCGCTTCCAGCTCTTGCTGCCAGA
>CAYNPR010000097.1:1349-3211 GCA_964399115.1 uncultured bacterium
GTCATAGTGCCAGAACCCATATTCTTGCCAGGAATCAGGGAGTCCCGAAGCAATGGGGTGGTCCATGTCGGTTAATTGCACTTCAAAAAGATCATCATTACTTGTAAAACCAGCAGGGAACCAATTAAACCAGTCACCATTTTGTATAAATCCTTTCCCGGAATTGATCCAATCAGAAATATATTCTACCCCAGCACAGCCACTATTATAGCCTGCGATGATCGCATCCGCATCCAAGGAATCTGCAGCTGCAACCGTATTGACGTGTACAAAATCATAGCCAAAGTCCGTCAGCGCGTTTTCAAGCTCAACGCTACCAATATCGCCACCATAGCCACACATAATAGCGATCAGATGATCATCCCGATGCCGATCTGCGTTTAGTGCAGCATTGAATGCAGCCTCATAATCCAGTCCGGTGCTGTGGTGCATGTCTCCGGAGAGCTCCCCTGAAGAACCATTGGCGACAATATTGCGGATATCATCGACGCTCAGAGAGTTTCCCTGCACCGAATTTTTGCTGCGTGGTCCAGAATATCGAACAGGGTCCGTCAATACTCTGTCATAGTCCATATCCATGGAATTTTCCGGACGGTCCGGCCCGCGGGTGTTCCCGCCTTTGCCCATTCGAGGATGCTTGGAATCTCTACTATCGTTATTTTTGCTGCGTGGTCCAGAATATTGAACAGGGTCCGTATATACTCTGTCATAGTCCATATCCATGGAATTTTCCGGACGATCCGGCCCACTGGTGTTCCCGCCCTTGCTCATTCGGGGATACTTGGAGTCTCTACTGACGTTGGGCGACACTCCAGATGCAGTTGATTTTTTAACTGATTGTTTTTTAGACACTTTTGAAGAGAATTTAAATTTTTCTTTCGGTTTTTTGTTCTCGGCCACTTTTTGATTCTTTGTCTTAAAGGCTTTCCGGACCTGGGTTTTGATTTCAGGAATTTGGTTCGCCTTCTTTCTGAGCGATCTGGACTTATTCCTGGCCTGGTCCGATTCATGATCCTTCACGGATTCCCGTTTATGCTGGATGAAGGACTCGTTCAGGTTTTCCTTCCAATGCCGAGTTTTCTGAACTTTCTCGACGTCAAAGATGATTTCCTTTGAACCCTTTTCCTGTTCGATTGATGCCGCCGAATCGTTGGATTTATCCAAAGCAAAGATGAAGGAGAATATTAATGCAAAGGTTAATAGGTAGCTATTTTTCACAGTGAGCCTCTCAAATAATGGTTTAGTTACAGTGTACAAGCGCCTATATGGCGCTGTTTCAATAACATTAATCTAATTCCAATAACATAATTATTCAAACAAATTGCCGTTAGGAGTGAGTTAGGGAAAAACCTATCATTTAAGAAAGGGTGGGTACACGTTAAAACGAAACCGTCTCCCCCGGCTGGTTCCCGAACTTATTCAAGAATAAAAAAGAGGGGCTTCGGATGAAGCCCCTCTTAATTCGTAAATGCCCCGGAAACCTATTTAAGCAGTACTAGTTTTATCCGGTGATGGCTGGTTGACGTAGAAACGTTGACAAAGTACAGACCACTGCTTACAAACGATCCATTATCGGATTCACCATTCCAATTGATTTGATGCAGACCCGCAGACAATTGATTCATCAATAATTTTTTAATGGTCCTGCCTGCTATATCCATAATCAGAATTGAAATATTCTCTGCCCTGTCCAGACGTATCGGTATGACAACCTGGTTGTTGAATGGATTGGGCTTGGGAGTCAACATAGTTACCGATGATTTATTTTCTTTATCGAATGCGATCTGCAGATTCTCATTTATGGAAACGGAATAGTCATGAACGTCCGTAGAACCGGTACCATAAACCACTTCATTTCCCAT
>CAYNPR010000097.1:3311-6023 GCA_964399115.1 uncultured bacterium
ATCATCACTTCCGTTGTAATGCCATCTTCCATGGACGTTGAATCGGACGTGACCCAAAACTCAAATGCAAGGTTATAGCTCCCGCTCCCAGCCATAGTTAGATCAAAGTCAACCACGAACGATTCAACGTCCCCAATCTTCACCGGCAAAGAAGGATGAGTCGATTGGCTGCTCCAGGGCTTTTTACCAAAGATCACTTCCGGGTATGCCTTTACGTTGTAGCCCTGGTTCGGCCAGTCCCAATACCACCCAAAAGATGAGTCTTCGGTTATATAGATACATTGTGTATAGTTATTGACGTTACCCTGACCCCATACGTTATTCTCGATAATGTAGGGCCCCAGCGTTTCCTGTGCCCAGTCACTGCAGGAATAGGTTGTATCTTGGGCTTGAACGATTATAATAAATAAAAAAGATGATAAAATATTCTTCATCATAAATGAAGCAATGACTAACGCATCAGTACTAATTTTTTACGTAAAGACATTTTTCCATCGGAGATTGTCAGTAAATAGACCCCACTCGCAACGGATTTTCCATTAAAGTTCACTCCGTCCCACTTTAAAGAATATTCCCCCGAATCCAAAGCTCCATTATACATCCCTGTTACCATTTTACCATTTAAATCAAATATATTCAATGAATAATCTCCTGGTTGGTTCACCCGGATTTTAATCGTCGTGTATGGGTTAAAAGGATTCGGAAATGGCTGGCTTATTTTGAATCGCTCTGCGATTGGTTCTTCATCGACCGAAGCGGTAACTGGAATAAAGGTAAACCCTTCAACGTTATAGCCGGCTTGAACTGTTTGAAGTTTTAGATATTGTTGATCATTTGTTAGCTCTACGCCCTCAATAATCATTGTCTCCCAGTTAAACCACCCGCCTGTGCTTGGCACGGAGACGACCCCAAGGTTGTTCCCATTCATTTGTAGAAAAAACAAGCCGCCGGCTTGAAGGGCAGCAACACGAACTTCAATATCATATGCTCCCGCTTCCACGTTCTCAATGGTATATCCGATCCATTCTCCAACATCGGTCCAGCCCACGTTATAGGGCAAACCATTTTCATCTCCATTTGGTTGAATATCAACGCCGTCATTTCTATAACTCCAGCCGAGGTTATAACTCCCGGAGCCTGTATTCATGTAGTCCGTATCAGTGTAGGATACGTTTCGCGCACCAATATCATAATCAACCGCCGCGATTGTTCCGGGAATGGAATGTGTCGTTACCGGTATTGGAGTTTCACCAAAGGCAGGATCCATCAAAGCGGGGATCACTCCTGGCCTGCGTTCACAATTCTCAATCAATAAATTATTCGCCATCCCAAACAAGGCAGCCTGGGCATAAATTTGGCTTGGTTCAGATCCGTTTCCATTCCAGTAATCAAGAATATCCTGGTACTGATGTGTAATAATAGCCGAAAGCGGGCTTGTAATCTTTTCCAGTTTTTTATGGGTCCACCAGTTCCAGCCGATGCCGTTTGATTCGCAAAGTTGAATGACTTCATGGCCCCAGTGATTTGAATTCTCCCCGGTTTCCCCGAGCCATAGCGGAATATCGTATGAACCACTCATGTTGATCAAATATTGTATGGTTCCCTGGGTTACGTCATTCCAGTATTTATGGAAAGAATAAGACATATTGTCATCCCACGGCGGCGTCAAGGAAGTGAAATCAGTCCCATACCAATTCCCTTCAATAAAGAGAAGATGGCTTGTATCCACTTCCCGGATCGAATTCGTAACGTCAACGTACAACTCTCTTAAATCTTCGCTGCTGATTCCATCGGGTAAAACAGGTTCGTTAATGAGGTCGTATCCACCGATAAGGGTCTCATCCGCATAATATTCGGCGATGGAATGCCAAATTTCAATTGTGTGTTCCTTATACCCATCTTCCAGCCAGAGTCTTGCCGTCCCATCACTGTCACTGATCTCACCGTGATTTTGACCGCCGGGAGCACAATGCATATCCAGAATAATATACATATTGTGAGGCGTGCACCATGATAAGAGTGAATCAACGATATCATAGCCGAATTGATTTACTTCACCGGGTGATGGTGAAAATTGCTTATAATGGAACGGGATGCGAATGGAATTAAATCCCCATTCTGCAATTTGGTCAATGTCGGCTTGTGCTACGTAATTCTCATGATAAAGATCCCAGAATTCTGCCGCAAGATCAGCTCCAAGCAATGCTTCAATTTTATTTTCAATCTCTGTGGGTGAACCATAACCAGGAATATTCAGCATATATCCTTCCGGAACCAACCACCCGCCTAAGCCAAGTCCCTTCAAAAGGATTGGGGTACCCGTACCATCAACAATTTCTCCATTATCCACATGTAAAAACCCTTGGGAGAAAAGAGAATTAAAAAGAAAAATTGATCCAATAATCAGTCGCATTCTATACACGCATTAAAACAAAACGGAATAAAACGTTCGACGTAAAGGTTTGTAAAATATGCATTATTATTTGAGCAATGCCATCTTACCCACACTGGTATGGTTACTCGTCCTAACTTGATACAAATACAGGCCTGCGCTTACGGGCCTGCCAAAACTATCCGTTCCATCCCATTGTACGGTTTTATTTCCTACGTTTTGTATAGCATCTACAAGTTGGATTATTTCTTTTCCCATCAAATCGTAGACCGTGAGTGTTACGTGGGTTTGTTCTGGTAAAAAGTAGCATAGGGTTGTAG
>CAYNPR010000098.1:0-6023 GCA_964399115.1 uncultured bacterium
CCTTTCCCTGTGGCATGGGGCAATTTAATTACATTCTAAATACAGGAAATTTTGGTTCAGGGGAAGGATTGTTTTTTACTGCTTTAAGTGCTTGAATTAGAATTTTTCTTGTATTAACAGGGCTAATGATGCCATCATCCCAAAGGCGTGCGCTTGCATAATAAGGGTGACCTTCTTTTTCATATTTATCAAGGATTGGCTTTTTCAATGTTTCCATTTCATCTTGAGTCATTTCTTTCCCTTCAGCTTTGAGTTGATCACTTTTGACAGTAGCTAACACATTGGCTGCTTGGTTACCGCCCATGACGGATATTCGAGAATTCGGCCACATAAACAAAAATCGCGGTTGATAGGATCTCCCACTCATGGCATAGTTCCCTGCGCCAAAACTGCCACCAATTAAAATGGTAATTTTTGGAACGTTTGCCGTTGCCACTGCTTGAACCATTTTTGCGCCATCCTTGGCGATGCCGCCGGCTTCCGCTTTTTTACCTACCATGAACCCTGTAATGTTCTGGAGAAAGAGAAGAGGAATTTTTCGTTGGCAACAGATTTCCACAAAGTGAGCACCCTTCAGAGCTGTTTCACTAAAAAGAACACCATTATTGGCTATAATACCGATAGGGTCTCCACCAACTTTTGCAAACCCGGTGACAAGGGTTTTCCCATAATCTGATTTGAACTCTTCAAAATTGGATCCATCTATGATTCTCGCAATCACTTCATGGACATCGAAAGGTGTCCGATGCGTTTTAGTAAGAATTCCTAATAATTCATCTGATTCATATGCAGGTTCGACAAACGATTCTTCAGGCGTTCCTTGTCTGGGAAAATGGTTTACGATTCCTCGTATTTTTTTGATGGCTTCATCGTCATTTTCAGCAAAATGGTCTGCCACACCACTAAATCGTGTATGGAGCTTTGCACCGCCCAATTCTTCCGGTGTGGCCGTTTCGCCAATGGCCGCTTTCACCAATGGCGGCCCACCCAAAAAGATAGTTCCCGTTTTATTCACAATAATGGCTTCATCACTCATGGCAGGCACATAAGCGCCCCCGGCTGTGCAGGAGCCCATAACAGCAGCAATTTGGGGAATCCCGTCAGCGCTCATTCGCGCTTGATTATAAAAAATTCGTCCGAAATGGTCCCTATCCGGGAAAACATCATGTTGTTTGGGTAAAAATGCACCACCGCTATCCACGAGATAAATACATGGGAGCCGATTTTCCAGTGCGATTTCCTGAGCCCGAAGATGCTTTTTAACCGTCAGGGGATAATAGGTACCGCCTTTCACTGTGGCATCATTCGCAACGACCACACAGGAATGGCCATGAATCTCAATAATCCCGGTGATGATACCAGCAGCCGGGACGTTGTCATCATAAACCTCATAAGCTGCCAATTCAGAGAATTCGAGAAAATCGGTTCCGGTGTCCTTGAGTTTTTCGATGCGTTCACGTGCGGTGAGTTTTCCCCGTTTATGATGCTTATCAATGCGGTGGGGCGGACCCATTTCCCGAATTTTTGACAACACGGACTTCAGGTCATCCGCTAAGGATTTATGGTGCTCGTAATTCGATTTATATTTTTCCGAATTTATATCAATTCGTGTTTTAATCTTCGGCATGTGCAAGGGATTCCTTCTCTACAATGGATTGAATAAAGGTCGCTGTTTTATCTAAACTTTCTTCATTGATGCCCGTTTCGATTCCAAGTGATTTGCAAAGGGCTACCACCTTTTCTGATGCGATATTCCCGGAAGCGCCTTCGGCATAAGGACATCCGCCAATCCCACCGGTTGAACTGTCAAAGGTAGGGATTTCAAATTCCATGGCTGCTTTTATATTTTCTATCCCAAATCCGAAAGTATCGTGCATGTGAAGCGCAAAGGTATCAGGATGCCAGCGTTTTAGGATCTTTTGAAGAGAATAACGAACTTCATCAGCTGTGGCTTTTCCGATAGTGTCACCCAAAGAAATTTCATTGATGCCTAAATCCAACAATTTTGCAATGATATCCACAACATTTTCTGTTTTGATCGGTCCTTCATAAGGACAGTGCCAAACAGTGGAAATGTAGCCTCGAACACGGAGTGAATGCTCTTCCCATAAGGAAATCATTTCGTGGAATCGAGCGATGGATTCATCAATGGAACAATTGGTATTCTTTTTGGAAAATGTTTCGCTGGCTGCAGTGAACACTGCCACAGAATTGTAGTTTGCTGATAAGGCGTTCTCAAGCCCACGCAGATTCGGGACCATGGCAGTATAGGTGATGCCGGTTAACCGATTTATTTCTGCGGAAACCTCTTTGGAATCGGCCAGTTGTGGAATCCATTTTGGCGATACAAAACTGGTGACTTCAATTTCGGGAAAACCGGATTCGGTTAGAAGGTCTATATAGCGAACTTTGTCATCGGTTGCTATAGGAACGGATATGTTTTGAAGCCCATCACGGGGTCCAACTTCAACAAGTTTTATGGATACCGGTAAAGACATGGTGATTAATAGCAAAACCTAATTAGATGCTTAGAATAAGGATCTCAATTTAGGTCTTTTTAAATAAGAAAATTCTGTAAACAAAATTATAGGAGGATGAAGATTAATAATTGAGCGGGTTGAATTAACGTTTATTTCAAATGTGCTAAAATTCATAAGAATAGTGAAAATTGCTTGTGAATTTAGGATGCTTTTTTAAGGGATTACTAAAACAAAAAAGGCACGGATTCGTGCCTTTTGAATAGCTAAAGAGCTTGTTGGATTAAGGATGATATTTTCTGTTGTCTACGATCTCAGCTTTGGATTTAAGATTTTCAAGCCAACTTTGGAAATATTGATTTTGTTTACGACTAAAAATGGTTTTTCGCAAAGTTTCCTTTTGTGTTTCGTATTCCGTTGTATCGAACGGTGCAACGGCGTGTACCTGGACCAATGCATGTCCTCTGCCTGTTTCCAATGGCCCGAGGATTTCATTGCCTGGTTCCGATGCCAACAGGGCTCCAGTTACGTAATTACTCCGGCCAATGGACGTAAATCCCTGAACCAGGGTTTTCGTTTCATCCTTAATTGCATCCAAGTCTTCATTTGAATCAATGAACTCATTCAAAAGTTGGTCTTCGGACGAGATATTTATCAGCAGTTTATTCGCTTCATCGAGCGTGGCTTCCATTACTTTTTCTTTCTTCAATATACCTTTCAATTGCCCTTCAACGTCTTCATACGGTGATATTCCGGGAGGAATAATCTCATCCAATGTGAAAACGGAAAAATAATTATCATTTTCCAAAACGTCCGAAACATCCCTAACCTTCCTGTTGAATGCGAAGAAAACTCCAGCCCTAAATCCACCAAGTCCATCGATGGAATACCCGGATTGGTTCAGCTTTTCATGAGTGGCCGTTTCGTTCTTGTTTGTATCAATAGCGGAAGCGAACCCGTTGGATTGCGCATCATAGCTAAACAGGGTGGCGGCTCGATTTAGGTTGCTTAACGTCGTTTCACTGATTTCCACCTTGAGCAAGATATGGGAAGCCTGGACCATTTTTTCCCCATCTTCCGTTTTTTTATCCCTTACTTGAATGATGTGGTAACCAAAATTGGATTTCACCGGACCGACAATTTCACCTTTGTTTGCGGAGAAAGCCGCCACCTCAAACGGTTTGACCATTTGGCCTTTATTGAACCAGCCCAGATCACCGCCTTTGATCCCTTGATTTCCTGGATCCATTGAATATTTATTTGCCAGGGCAGCGAAATCTTCACCGGATTTTGTACGATTAAATAGTTCTGTAGCCAGATTCTTGGTTGATACGGAATCGTTTTGGGATGGAATTTTTTTCCATGAAACGTAGGTCACGGTCCGCAATTCATCATGTTTGTAATCTGATTTCGTGTTTTTGTATTTTGCCATCAAGTCTCCGTCGGTTGGGTCCGACTCAACCTGGGCGACCTTGGCTGATGAAACGTGAATGAAGGAAACGGTATAGTTTACGTTTCGTTTGATGAATTCGCTTTCGACGTTTTCTTCGGTGATGACAATGCTTTCATTCAGCAATTGCTGGAGTTTATAATTTGGGATATAAGTGTTTTTCATGAAGGATTCGATAGGTGCCCATTCATTGTCTTGAGGGTTTGCGAGAGCGACAAGGTATTTCTCACGGTCGAAAGAGCCATCAGTCTGGAAACTGGGTTCATCCAGGAGAAAGGGAGGTGGGTTATTTTCTAAATGGAAAAGTACTTCCTCATCGGTCGCGAAAAGTCCAAGTCGCTCGACTTCCTGAGAGACGAGAATATCTTGAACCATTTTATCCCAGGCTGTGTTTCTGGCTTGATGAATTTGGAAATCACTGATTTTTTGTCCTCTGGAACGGGTTTGTTCAAGTTGTTGATTCACCAGTCGTCTATAATAATCGGGTGAAACGTCTACGTCATTGATCCTTGCAAGGATTGTGGTCGGGTCAACGCGACCAAAAAGTTGTTCAATAATATTGGCCCCCCCGACGAGACCTCCTAAGGTCATGCTGAGGAGAAACATGACCAGTAAACCCCAAAGCACGATGTGCATCCGGTTACGCATGGATGTCATTAAAGCCATAAAATTCCTTTGATAAATTCTGATTTAATAGAAAAAAAAAGACCTATGGAAAACGGGGGCAAATTTATGGAAGGGTTGTTGATGAAACAATGAGCAAGACGGATGTATTTTCCCAACTTCGTTATGACTGATTGTCAATCCATTTACGTCACTCGGCATGGACCGCCAAGCGTTTTACGCTATCAGCAGGATTCACTGGATGATCCGAAACCCAGGGAGGTCCAGGTTTCAATACAATATTCAGGTATCAATTTTGCGGATATTATGGGACGAATCGGGCTGTATCCCACAGCGCCGAAACCACCCTACGTTCCGGGATTTGAAATTGCGGGCATTGTTGAAAAAGCCCATGGGGACGGATTGGCTGAGTGGGAAGGGAAAACGGTTGTGGGTCTGTCGAGATTTCATGGTTATTCCACCCACGCGAACACGCCTATAAACCAATTGTTCATCATTGATAAAAAGTGGCTATCCGTTGCGGCAGCCATCCCAGTGAATTACCTGACCGCTTATTTCATGATGATTCACCAGAGCGGCCTACGCGAAGGGGAATGGATCCTGATTCACGGTATTGGTGGCGGTGTCGGTATTGCGGCCTTGCAGGTGGCCCAGCATCTTGGAGCAAAGATCATTGGGACCGCTTCCGGCTTGAAGCATGAAAAACTCAAGGGAATGGGTGTGGAGCATCTAATTGATTATCGCCAAGAAGACGTGAAGAATCGCGTTATGGAGATGACCGACGGAAAGGGCGCAGACGTGATTCTTGATCCACTTGGCGGAAAGGCTCTTAAAGAGAGCTATCATTGCCTTTCGGAATTTGGCAGGTTGGTTAGTTACGGGTTTTCAAGGGCGGCACCGGGAACAAAGAAAAACATTCTGAAGATTCTCCCGGAATATTTCGGCATGCCAAAGTTCAATCCAATAAACCTGATGAGCAAGAACAAAGGTGTTTTCGGGTTCCACTTGGGACTCATCCGGAAACGGGAAGACCTGGTTCGTCGTTATGGCAACATCTTGTTTGATTGGCTGGAAAAAGGCATTATAGCTCCTGAGGTGGATAGAATATTTTCGCTTGAAAATGCAGCGGATGCTCACCAGTATATTTCAGACAGGAAAAATTTCGGCAAAGTCCTGCTTTCGACTGAATGAATTTTCAATCCCTAGAACAGGAAATCACCACATGCAGGAAATGCCCCAGGATCGTTGAGTTCCGGGAAAAAGTTGCGCGCGACAAGCGAAAATCCTTCATGGATTGGGATTACTGGGGAAAGGGCGTCCCTGGATATGGTGATCCCAACAGTAAAATCCTGATTCTCGGCCTGGCACCGGCTGCGCACGGTGGAAACCGAACCGGGCGGGTGTTTACCGGCGATAAATCAGCGGATTTCCTTTTTAAATGCCTACATCACGTTGGAATGGCCAACCAGCCA
>CAYNPR010000099.1:0-5959 GCA_964399115.1 uncultured bacterium
TGGAAATATTTATGACGACTATTTTCCAAATGGTCTTTTATTAACACCGTGGAGCAACGCTATCAAATATGAAGATTTTCAGTATTTGCATATAGATGGAATCCCCGCCACCGAATGGAAAGATTATGAACTGACCCAAAACTATTACTGGGCTATGGGAGACAACCGTGACGACAGCTTGGATTCTCGATACTGGGGATTCATCCCTGAAAACAATATTCTGGGTGAAGCATTATTTACGTATTTTTCATTGGATTTGGATACCTGGACCCCGCGCTGGAATCGGATTGGAACTCCCATCCGATAGAGTCATTTGCGAATTTCTTTATTATTATTATTCCTGACCGTCCCAGTTAGATTTTCCTTTTGTCCAACATATCCAAGAATGGTAATGCATTTTTCATATGATAAATCGCAACGGGAAGCTTTAATGGAATTAAGAGAATTTCTTGAAAATGAGGGGTTTCAAATCCTTGAATACGCTCCGGAAGATGGTTTTATGTTTACGGACTATAAAACCTTTGAATGGGGTCAGGGTGACCGTCTGATAGCATTAACCGTCCACATACATGATAAAGTCACAATTATGGGTATGGGGAAAATGGATGTTCCCGTCACAGGTATTGGCAATAAAGAAGAATTACAAAAAATTAAAGCTATGGATACCTTACCATATAAAATCCAGAAAAAAATATTTTTCCCTATTGGTGATAAAATGAGAATAATGGGTTATCATAAATTGGATGAATAACTCAAAAACTTCGTGGTTGCTCCTTGCAGATTCTTTTATGAAATTTAAACTCTTTTATTCTTCATAATAGTAGCAATACAATTAAATATGAGCATAGACTTCGAAAGTAAGGAAGGTAGAACGAATTACCTCAATGAGAAGCTTGATAATCTTCTCTCCGGTATAAATACTTCTTATGGTCAGGTTCTCCTAGAAGAGTTAGTCACACGACTCTCTCGAACCATTAGTGATTTTAATGATGAGGTGAATGACGTTTTGGAAGAATTGAAGGAAAATTCGAGTAAACAAGCCGAGATTATGCATAACCTGATGGAAGGGGGAGGCGGTGATATTCCTCAAGCAGATAGTGACGAAGCTGATGAATCAACAGAGCCATCTGATGATGTGGCTGAAATGAGTGCATGGGAAAAACGGTTGGAAGGAAAATAAATCCTTCTCAAAAGGGGTAAATGAATACTAAAGATAAATTTATTTTTGGTCTATTATTGTTATTGTTTATAGGTGCATTCTATTTTCAATTTTTAACGGAAAAATTGAATCTTCGCATGGACGAACTTAATCTTGCCGATAAAGAGCACGTAGATATTGTACTGGATCAGTTTTCCGATAGTCTTCGTGTTTATAACTTGAGGTTTATCGGTAGAGGGAAACACTTAAGGAAGGTTCAGAAAGATATCGTTTCCAATATGGATCTAATCGAAAAAAATACGGATTCTCTTGCTTCAATGATCGATGACGTGGCCTACCAGCTGGATAATTTCGTGCGTAATACTGAAAAGAGATTTCGTAATCTTGAAAATGATTTGGATGATTTATCTACCGATACACAAGTAAAAATTCGTAAATTAAAACAAGGTATTTCAGATATCGAACAGAAATCTTCCACTATTGAAAAACGCTTGAAGGAAATTGAGAATATGACACTCATTCAGAAGGCAAAGGCCAAAGAAGCAGAAGAGAAGAAAAAGAATTAGATTTACCATATAAGAACACCCTCCTAAGTAAAAGGGGGCCGTTAATTCGGCCCCTTTTTGCTTTATAAACTTACACCATATTTTATTTCCTCTTAATTTTGATCATAATGATTATTGGAATAACAGGAGTAAACTCGTTTCATAACATAAACGATAATAATTAATATGAAGTTTCCCAATAATTTTTCAACCCTTTCAATAGTGGCTTTATTAGGATTTTTAATTTATACGACACGTCCCAAATACATTCCTTTGCCAACGGAGATTATTAACGCGAAGCAGAATCGAAAACAATATAAAATCGATCGGCAGGAATGGATTGAAAATATGCATCGCGCCGGCCCAGGCATTGATTGGGAAAAAATGAATCAACAGATAAGATTTAGAAAAATAAAACAAAAAACCCTTAGTCGTAAAGAATTGGAGAAAGATGGAAATTTATCTCGAGAGAGTATTCAATCAACGATCACAAACACAGTACGCGATATTCCCGGTATGTGGATTGAAAGAGGGAGCAACAATCTTGCTGGCAGGATCAGAACGGCAGATATAGACTTCGATAATAATTATATTTACTGCGCATCCAGCGGAGGAAATATTTGGAAAGGAAATTTGGATGGATCGGATTGGGCTTCACTTAATGATTATTTTCAAATCACTGGAATACATTATTTGAAAAAATTGAATTACTATGGTACGGACAGGTTAATTATGACTAATGGTAAGCAGGTATACCGTTCCGAAAATGATGGCCTTATAATAATTGAAGCGAATGGTCTCGAATCCTTTCAGAATTGGGGCTGGATCTTCAGATCAATTGTGAAAAAAGATCCACCTCAAACCATATATTTGGGCGTCATCGAATGGGATTACAGCATCTGGACTTATTTACCTTCTATTTACAAATCCACCAATGGAGGCGAATCTTTTTCTCGAATAATCGAATTAACATCCGGCAATGGGTACACAGTTGGATCCAGTCATTTTGACATATGGACGCCCACAACGGAGTCAGGCAACGTATACGTCATTAACGATGGGAAATGCTACCTATTATCCGTAACTGACGAATTATCCTACATTGGAGAATTTTCTCCATCTGAAAGTGGGAACAATATACTAATAGGTGGTATCGAGAATGGTCAAGTGTTTCTTCACAGCAGAGTGGGAAATCAATTATACTCATCCTTTGATGGAGGAATAGCATGGGTATTGAAGGGTGATCTGCCGTCCAGCACTTTCACCATCAATAGTTTTGAATGTTCTCCGATTCATTCCGATAAAATCGCAGTCGGCAGTGTGGATGGTTATTATTCAAATGACGGCGGAGACACATGGAATCTGATCAATCATTGGTATGATTATTATGCCGCACCTGAGTCGCAGCTTCACGCAGACATCCCTGAGTTCAATTATATATATGACCAGGATTCAGGACAAGAATTTCAACTTATTTCAACTGATGGAGGGATTTACGTATCGTATGATCATTTTGAGACTGTTGAAAATCTTTCATTAAGTGGGTTGGGAGTTAGCCAGTATTATTCGACATATACCACAAAATTTTCACCGTACCACGTCTATGCAGGCAGCCAAGATCAAGGGTTCCAGCGACATATAAGCAATAGCGAGTACGAAGGAATATTAGATTTTGTCCAGGTGATTAGTGGCGATTATGGACATATAGTGTCAGGTGACGCCGGAACGAGTATTTGGACCGATTATCCGGGATTTGCTATGTATTATCCGGATATAATCAATTCTGATAATATGTCCACCTGGGATTTTCAAGGAAGCGGTTACCTGTGGCTTCCACCAATGATGATTGATCCCTACTCGGAACAAATTGCTTACGTAGGCGGAGGAGGCATTAATTCACAACACCATATGGTTAAACTCATTTTTGGGATGAATGGGATCAGTGCCGAGGACATGCCTTATATGTTTGATTCGAAGATTTCCGCAATGGCGTTTAGTCCTTTGACTAACCATCAGTGGTATGTTTCCACAGAGGATGGAAAATTTTATTTTTCACTGTCAAATGGAGAGTCTTTCACCGAAACTTCAAGTTTTACTGGACCGGGATCCCATTATTTTTACGGGAGTACGATCTTGCCGTCCCCTGTAGATGACAAAAGGATTTATATAGGAGGTAGTGGTTATTCCAATCCTGCCGTTTATTTAAGTACGGATGGCGGTGAAACGTTTTCATCCTTTGACGATGGATTACCAAATACCCTTGTATATGAACTGGTTTCTTTGCCTGATGAATCCATGATCTTTGCAGCCACGGCGGTTGGTCCATATTTTTACTCGAATGATGAAGGGCAATGGGAGGATATGGCAGGAGAAGGTGCCCCAGACCAAACTTATTGGACAGTTGATTACATTCCAGAAATATATACGGTCAGATTTGGTACTTATGGCAGAGGAATTTGGGACTATACTTTTGATTATAACCCCGTAATGCTTCCGGGTGACGTAAACCATGATGATTTAGTAAATATTGCAGACCTCATAATGTTGGTCCAAATTGTCGTAAATGAATCCGATATATCGGAATACCAATGGAATGTGGGTGATTTAAACCATGATGACGTCATCGACGTTATTGACGTTTTACTATTATCGGATATTTTGGAAGGATAATGTCGAATAAAAAATTAGTCATTGTCATTTATTTTATCTCGCTTTTGTTTTTCGGATCGGTTGGGTTTTATTTTCTTGGCAATGAAAATTGGAGTTGGATAGACAGTATTTATATGACGGTGATTACTTTGTCAACTGTCGGTTTTGGAGAAGTGTACCCATTGACTGAAACAGGCAAAATATGGGCAATTTTGGTGATATTGTTTGGTGTGACTGGAATTGGTGTGTTTGTGAACGTACTTAGAGAGGAATTCATCCAAATAGAACAATTTAGGGAAAGAAAAATCATGAAGAAAATTTCAAGACTCAAGAATCATTTTATCATTTGCGGATACGGTAGGATGGGACAGGTCATCGCCAGCGAATTAAACGAAAAAAATCTGGATTTTGTTGTGATAGAAAATAACGAAACCAAGGCTGAAATAATTAGAGGAAAAGGGTTTTATTGCATACAGGGTGATGCAACGATGGAAGAAACGTTACAAACGGCCCAGTTAACCAAGGCTGCGGGTGTTGCCATCGTTTTGGATACTGATCAGGATAATCTTTTTGTAACGTTATCAATGAAGACAATGAATCCCGAATTATTTATTCTAAGCAGATGTTCCAAAGAAGACAATATATCCAAATTAATGCGGGCGGGAGCAAATAAAGTAGTTAATCCCTACACAACAGGCGGTCAAAGAATGGCTGAAATATTATCTAAACCACAAATTGAGGATTCGTTTTCAGTCTTATCATCAAAACATTTACACCTGGATCTCACCTTGGATGAGATTTCTCTTGAAAAACTTTCTAAGTATAACGGTGTTCCCATAAAAGATTCAAGATTAAGAGAAGACTACGATGTGATGATTGTCGGCATCATAGATGAAAAAGGGGACACTATAATCAGTCCGCATCCTGATACAGTTTTGAATTCATCCCATATAATTTTGGTCATGGGGAAACAGGAGAATATGAACAACTTCACCCACGATCTCCCTTCATAGTATATTCGCATAATATATATTATGTATAATTAATATATAATTATAATATGTATAAAGTTATTTTAAAATGAAATTAATTATTCTACCAGGTATGTAAATCACTTTTCCCTTTTCTTTTTCAGAAAAATATTTAGCCAATTTTTTGTCATTAATGATATTTTGTTCTATTTTATCTTGTGTATGTGATTTTGGGATGGATATGGTTCCTCTTGTTTTACCGTTTATTTGAACGGCAATTGTAACAGAATCTGAAATAGTCAGAGTTTCATCATAAGTTGGCCATGATAACGTTGAGATTTGTTTAACCTGATTTTTTAAAATATATTCATTCAACTCTTCAGAAATGTGTGGCGCAAATGGATTTAATAATATTAGAAATGTTTTTAATGTTTGTATGTCGTATTCAGTTTGATCCTGCAAGTGGTTAATGAAGATCATCATCTGTGAAATGGCGGTGTTGAAATTCAGGTTATCTAGGTCTTCGGTGACTTTTTTAATGGTTTGATGGAGCATACGCACTGTTTCGTCATTCGTACGTGTGTCTTCCTGGAACTTTTCTGGGCTTTCCGTATAAATACGCCATATTTTCTTTA
>CAYNPR010000100.1:0-5950 GCA_964399115.1 uncultured bacterium
ACACGTCAACTCAAATTGTTTGAAATGATTGCTACGGTTGGCTATATCGGTAAACTGCCTGTGGCACCGGGAACTTGGGGTAGCTTTGCAGCTTTTTTGACCTGGTACCTTATCAAACCTTATGTGGAAGACCCGCATTTTCTTTTACTGAATCTTGGTATTTTCTTTGTTGGAGTTGTCTCGTCTGAAATATTGGTAGAACATTGGGGTGAAAAGGATCCATCTGCCATTGTTATTGATGAATGGGTTGGGCAATGGCTCGCACTTTATATGGTACCACACCATTTTGGTTGGGGATTGGTTGCTTTCCTGTTGTTTCGTTTATTTGATATTTTAAAACCGGGTCCTATAGAATTGATGGAGAATTTGCAATCAGGCTTGGGAATTATGATGGATGACCTTGTGGCAGGAATATTGGCTTTACTTGTAACCAACAGTTTGATCATATTTTTTACATGAACGTAGTGGTTCTCACCATTGGGAATGAAATTCTAACAGGAAATACAAAAAATTCAAATTTTGAGTGGATAGGGCAACATCTTACGGAAATTGGGTGTAATGTGACGTCCCAATGGACTGTCGCGGACATCCATGACTCCATTATACTTTCTTTGACTGATTTATTGCACCAAAAACCGGATATGTTTATCGTAACCGGTGGGCTGGGACCAACGGAGGATGACGTTACCCGAAAAGCTTTGTTTCAATTTGTAGGCACGGATGCTGAATTTGATGAGGATTATTGGAAAGAACTCCAAGCAAGATTCACCAAATTTGGAATTAATATACCGGAATCCAACCGAAACCAGGCATTGATTCCTAAAAAAGGTGACGTCATACCAAATCCAGTGGGTTCAGCTCGAGGATACAAATTTGAAATAGATGGTTCCATCCTAATTGCTTTACCCGGCGTGCCGGTTGAAATGGAAACCATGATGACCAAATCAGTGATTCCACTAATAAAGGATATGGAAATTACACCTACAACGATAAAGACGATAAGGACCACTGGTATACCTGAGTCGGCCTTGATTGAGACGTTAGAACCTGTATTGAAAAAAAAACATCAATGTACCCTTGGATTTTATCCGTCCATTTATGGCGTTGATATTAGATTTTCACATCAAGAACCAAAGCTCGTATTGGTGCTGGCCAGTCAATTGACTGGTATTTTAGGAGATGTGATTTATGGGAATGATAAAGAAAGGATGGAATACGTAGTTGTCCATTTGGCGAAAGAAAAAAGCAAGACGATTGCAACTGCTGAATCTTGTACGGGTGGGTTAATCAGCCACAGATTGACCGAAGTTCCTGGGAGTTCATCCGTTTATTTGGGAGGTATGGTTGTTTACAGCAATGATGCAAAAATCAATCTTTTGGAGGTTGAAAATTCAATCATTCAAAAACATGGAGCCGTAAGTGAGGAAACCGCAGCTGCCATGGCAGTTAACGTACGGAAAATATTTGGAGCTGATTACGGGATTTCCATTACAGGAATTGCAGGTCCGACAGGTGGGTCGCCTGAAAAACCGGTTGGCCTCGTTTACATTGGGTTGGCGAATGGTAAAGATGTAGCCGTTAATAAATTCAGATTTGGTAAGAATCGTAAGAGAAATAAACTTAGAGTCAGTCAAGCCGGGCTAAATTGGCTAAGGAAATCATTGATTAATGATTGAAAAACTTTTGCGTACTTTTTTAGCCGTCCCAATTCCCGAAGAAGTAAAATCCAAAAAGAATTCATTTTATTCCATTTTGGAAAATTCAGGAGGAAATATACAGTGGGTGAAAAATTCAAATCTGCACTTAACTCTAAAATTTTTAGGCCCTACCCCGGAGTCTTCCATCGATGAAATTCGTAAGGTCATTGGAAAAATTGTTACAATGAATGCACCTTTTAATCTGTTCGTTAACGATACTGGATGTTTTCCAACTCCCAGACGACCCCGAATATTGTGGATGGGATTGTCGGGAGAATTTAATCCACTATTCACTCTTGTCCACCAGATTGAAGAAGCACTTGATTCCATGGGATTTCCAAAGGAAGGACAAGACTATTCTCCACATATTACTTTAGCCAGAATAAAATACCCACAAAAGGAAACCCCCAATATTGATCTTTTTTTGAAATCTTCATATGATGCAATTGATTTCCCCGTAGATCGTGTGCAATTTTTCAGTAGTGAATTACTATCTTCAGGTGCCATTCATACAATATTAGATACTGTCCCGTTGGGGGAAACAATATAAGGAGCTATCATGTCTGACGATAAGAAAAAGGCAAAAGCATTAGATCTTGCAATAACACAAATAGACCGTCAATTCGGAAAAGGATCCATCATGCGATTGGGGGATGACCATATTCAAACATTGGATAACGCTATTTCTACAGGCTGTCTATCCCTTGATGTTGCTTTGGGTGTAGGAGGAATTCCCAGAGGGCGCATCATTGAAATTTTTGGACCTGAATCATCGGGAAAAACAACATTAGCCTTACATATTGTAGCTGAAGCCCAGAAAGCCGGTGGATATGCAGCATTTATCGATGCGGAGCATGCGGTGGATCCAGAGTATTCCAATAGATTGGGTATTAACATTGATGAATTATTGATTTCACAGCCTGATACGGGAGAACAAGCGCTGGAGATTTGCGAAACGTTGGTCCGCAGTGGTGCATTAGCCGTCATTGTTATAGATTCCGTGGCTGCCTTGGTTCCTCGTGCTGAATTGGAGGGTGACATGGGCGATGCCCATGTAGGTCTCCAAGCTCGGTTAATGTCTCAGGCGTTAAGAAAATTGACCGGAACAGTAAGTCGTTCAAATACGACCGTTATTTTTATTAATCAGATTCGGGAAAAAATTGGAATTATGTTTGGAAACCCCGAAACCACCCCTGGCGGTCGCGCACTGAAATTCTATTCATCCATCCGGCTGGATATTCGCAGAATCACAACCATTAAGGATGGTTCAGAAAACGTTGGAAGCCGTGTTCGTGTAAAAGTCGTGAAAAACAAGGTTGCACCCCCATTTAAAATGACCGAATTCGACATCATGTTTGGCGTTGGGATTTCCTATGAAGGAGACATTTTGGATCTTGCCGTTACAGGCAATATTATAGAAAAATCAGGTGCGTGGTATGCGTATGATGATATGAAGATCGGGCAGGGTCGTGAAAATGCGAAACAATTTCTTGCGGAAAATAACGATGTGAGACATGAAGTAATCAATAGAGTGAAATCATTTATGGGATTAGATGAACAAGCCAAGGAAGTTGAAGCATAAGGTTCTCTCCATTCAGTCGCAAAAGCGACGAAAGAATCGATTCACCATCACATTTGATTCGGGAAACGTCTTCGGGGTATCTGGAGACGTTTTACTTTCCAATCCGCTTCAAGTTGATCAAGTTCTAACGGATGAAGAACTGGTAGATTTTCAAAATGAGGAATCTCTTCAAACAATCCGACGCCAGACACTTAACTTGCTCAGTTTTCGTATGCGAAGCAGCGCAGAGCTCACTCTAAGGTTGAAGCAGAAAGGTCATAATCTGGAACAAATTTCAGTAATATTAGATGAGTTAAAATCCAAGGGATATGTGAATGACTTTGAATTTGCCACCTTGTTTATCAAAGACTGTGTCGAACGGAAAAAACTAGGAAGAATGGCCGTACTCAATCAAATCCATAGGCATCAAATCCCAAATGAGGTATTGGATCCCATTTTGGATTTATTTTATGATAAAAACCCTACCGATGATCTCATCTCTTCAATCATTCTCAACTTCATGAAAAACCGAAAAATTTCATTTAAGGAACGAGAGCGATTAGTCGGTCATTTGAAACGAAAAGGTTATTCTTGGGCTGATATTGAACCTGTCGTTAATTCATTGGAATGGAAAATGTAAATGGAATTCATCACTTCCCAAGATTTGAATTATATAAAACAAATCCTAAGACGAGAACCGAGTAAAAAAGAAGTCAAAATTCTGTATGAAATGCTGGACCAGGTTGTAATCCAGAGAGAATTGTTGCCAAGTCGCTATGTAGACCAATTAAAAAAATATCCTTCTCCAGATAATCTTGTGGTTCATTATGAAATTAGAGATGTGAGTAGTAAAAGCGAATGGAACCATCCCTGTTATCTTCTAAGGAAGTTTGCCATTCAAGGAATCAAACCTATACAGTTTTCTTTTATCTGGTTGTTTCGCCCAACAAAAACTTGTTTACACAAACTGGATCGATTCGAGAAGAATAAAATAAATATTTTTCAAACTAAAATTACTCATCACTTCAATGATGATGTGTCTAAAAAGAAATCCGGAAAAGTCATTGCTATGGGTATAGGCATTCAGGATATTGATTTTCGAATTTCATTCGGACAATTAATTGGATGGATCTCTATCCCAAAACCGGGATTAACCTACAAACATGAAAAAAAGATTTTGGAAATCCTGAAAATAAATGGAAAAAATGCCACTGGGTATATGCTGGAAGGTCGGTACGGCATGGATCTTCGAAAATTGATCACATCCATTTCACCGTTAGTTTCTTTAAAAATATCTTTCCCAAAATCTTATAAAAAAGGCGACGCATTCGTTATTTTTGAAAAATCGACCCAAAATACTTTAATATATTCAATTTCAAAAGCAGGTTACACTTACAAAAATATAGGTGAAGTTTCTTCCAATAGAGTGCATAGTTTTGATTTTGGCGATGGAATAAGTAAAAAATGGCCCGTTGGAATCGAAAAAATGTCGCTTCATCGAAAAAATGACTTAGAAGAAAAAATCATCGAACAAAATATTTCATCCAATCCATCTAAAAGGTACACGTTATTAAATGTTCTTAAAAAAATGATCGCCAGTAAAACAGATTTAATTAACAATACAACACTCTCTGATGATCAGCAACCATACCAAGTGATGATTTCATCACAGAAAACTATCACGGATGATCCCAATGCCGTTTATCGTGGGATTAGATCTGTTACGAATGTTGTTAGAAATATGGTTTGTAAGGGTTCAAAAATTGATAGGTTAATCCTACTTACCGGTCTAAAGGATGAAAACTTCCTTGCAGGGCAACAAGAGGCAATTCATTCATTTGGACTTCAACCATTGTCGAAAACTATATTCACAGATAAGCTTCCAGGATCCGGGCATATAATCTCTTTAGGAAGATCCAATCTGGTGAATAATATTAAACCTGAAGACAATAATTTTATATCATTATTGGGCAGTTTAAAGGGGGAGCTTGCAAATTCATTGTATCAAGACGTCACCGGAATACATGTTGGAGGAAACGCCATTAATTTTAATGGGACTATGGAAATCAATATAAATCAAACCATTTATCAGGGATTATCATCGAATATCATAAAAAAGGTCCAAACTATTTCTAGAGGGGGATTGTCCATGGCGTTGGTCAATTTGATGTCACAGTTTAATTATGAATTTGGTACAAAAGTCCATATTTCAAGTAAATTGTCGGAAGAAGAGTTGTTGTTTGGGGAATCATTTGGAGCTGCCATTGTTCTTTTGGATGAGGCTAAATTGATGGAATTTCAAAAGATATGCATGGCAAATGGAGTTTCTTGCAGTACTATTGGCAGGCTTCAGGAAAAAAAAGAATTGTTGGTGAACGATATTTTGAAGATATCAAATAATTTACTCAGATAAACCGTACAAGAATATTGGATTCCAAACCGGTATAAGTATAGTGAATCCAAGTGATTTCATAATAATGACGATACGAATAAAAGAGAAGAGCTTCCCAGTATATAAAAAGATTTAACTCCTTATATATTACTTAATAATAAATAGATAATAAATAATAGATAAAGTATTACTATAATATAATTAATTTAAAAAAATGGGGCAGAGTTCACAGTGCCTCGGACAAAGTGAACGTCTACCCCTTCCACATACCAAAGGTACCAAACCAGCACCTTCAACGCT
>CAYNPR010000101.1:0-5922 GCA_964399115.1 uncultured bacterium
AAAAGAAGGTCCAACTCCGTTCTTCTGAGGGAAATGCTGGATGTTTTTAACTTTAGGGGATATTCGTCCACCATTTTGGACGTCAATTCTCCATCGGCCAGTTCCTGCAGAAGCGCCACAACGCACCAGAATCCTTTTACTGCACCATCGGGATCCGCACCCCGCTCGAACCGTTTTGAGGCATCGGTATTCATCTGGAGGCTCTTCGCGCTTTTTCTGATGGTGATGGGATTGAAGTAAGCGCTTTCAACGAGGACGGTTGTCGTCTCCTCGGAGACGGCTGTACTGAGACCACCCATAACACCGGCCAGTGCAACGGGCATTTTACCATCCGTGATGAGTAATTGAGTTTTGTTCAGTTCATGGTTTACTTCATCGAGAGACGTGAGTTCTTCACCCTTTTTTGCACGCCGAACGAGGATCTCCTTACGATCCAGTTTGTCATAGTCAAAAACGTGAGTGGGGTGACCCATTTCCAATAGAACGTAATTTGAAACGTCCACCAAATTATTGATGCTCCTCTGCCCTGCGGCTTTCAATCGATCCACCATCCAGTTTGGACTGGGCCCCACCTTTAAGTTCTTGACGATCCCACCAATATATCGTGGACAATCCTCCGGATTGTCTATCGAAATGCTCAGGGATTCCTTTCCGGCAGGTTTTACGGGTTTAACTTGGAGCGGTTTGAATTTTCGACTCATTTTGGCGGCAATGTCCCTGGCGACACCCTGGTGTGATAGGGCATCGGGACGATTTGGCGTAAGATCCAATTCAATTGATAGAAATTTATGGCCATAAGCCTCCATGAAGTTCTGACCGGAAACCAATTCATTCGGCAACTCCATGATTCCTTCATGCTCATCCGATAGTTGCAGTTCCCGCTCGGAACAGATCATTCCACAGGATTCCACACCGCGAATTTTTACTTTATTAATCTTAAAATTACCGGGGAGTACCGAACCCAGTTTCGCAAAGGCGATCGTTTGTCCCTTATCGACGTTTGGTGCACCGCACACAACCTGATGAACATCGGTTCCCTCATTCACCGTACAAAGTTTTAATCGATCCGCATTGGGATGTTTTTCCGCCGTTTCAACTTTACCGATCACGATTCCGCTTAATGATTCGGGAATACCGGCAACTACAGCTTCCAATCCAAGATTGGTAAGGAGATCCGCCAATTCCTGCGGTGATTCATTGACATCGACGAATTCCTTTATCCAGTCAATGGATATTATCATGCGAATTGCTCTAGGAAACGGATATCCCCATTATAAAATAGCCGGATATCGTTAATCTTATATTTTAACATGGCGATACGTTCCACTCCCAATCCGAAGGCATATCCGTGCCAAATCTTTGAATCGTAACCCACATTGTCCAAGACGTTGGGATCCACCATACCACAACCAAGAATTTCCAGCCATTCCTGCCTTTTTTCATCCCAAAGGTCCACTTCTGCGCTGGGTTCCGTAAAGGGGAAATAAGATGGACGGAAACGCATTTTCTTCTCGGTTCCAAACATTTGTTTAACAAAATATTCAAGGCAGCCTTTTAATTCCCCAAAAGAGACTTTTTTGTTGATATAAATCCCCTCAATCTGATGAAAAAGACAATAACTTTTATAACTGATGGCTTCATTCCGGTATACCCGTCCAGGTACAATATATCGAATGGGAGGTTCTTCCGCCTCCATCAAGTGAATCTGTACGTTGGACGTATGTGTCCTGAGAACGGTTTTTTCATCGACAAAAAACGTATCCTGCATATCGCGGGCAGGATGATGTTCCGGAATATTCAGCGCAGAAAAATTATGATAATCGTCATCCACTTCCGGGCCATAGGCAATGTGAAAGCCAATGGACGTAAATATATCCTTGATCTCAGATAATGTTTTTTCCAAGATATGGTTTGCACCGATTCTCTGTTTTATTCCGGGAAGTGTCAAATCTATGCCATAGTCCTCGGCAGATTTCCGGGCCTGATGGCTTCCAGATTCTTTTAAATCAAATTGAGCCGTCAGATCTTCCTTGAGCTCGTTAAGCGCTTTTCCAAAGGCGGGACGCTGTTTGGTAGGCAATGTTCCCATTTTCGTGAACAGGGATGCCACCAGCCCTTTCCGGCCCAGATACTTCGTGCGATATTGTTCTATTTCTTGGGGAGTTTTTGGAAAGGATTCGAGTTCGGCCAGGAATTGATTCCTGACCGACTCGATGTCATGATGGGTTGACATTTCAGTTATTTAACTGAATCTGTCAAGGCGGTAAAGGCTTCAGGATCGTTCATAGCCATATCGGCAAGTACTTTCCTGTTTAGATCTATACCACTTTTATTCAAGCCATTTATAAAGGCAGAGTATGATGTCCCGTTGAGCCGGCAGGCAGCATTAATCCGTGTGATCCAAAGCCTGCGAAACTGACGTTTTCTCTGGCGTCTGTCGCGGTATGCATACAACCCCGCTTTGGTCACAGCATCTTTTGCTGCTTTGTAATTGCGGCTCCGGGCACCATAGTAGCCCTTGGCCTGCTTGACGATTTTCCGATGGCGACGATGTCGCGGTACGGAACTGTTTGCTCTTGGCATGGTTTTTCGTCTCCGGTTTTAAATGCCCAACATATCTTTCACGAGTTTGCGATCCGCTCGAGATATCAATCCAGATTGTCTCATTTTCCGTTTCACTTTATTCGATCTGCGAATGAGCATATGTCTATGGTTTGCTTTATTGCGTTTTATTCGGCCGGAACCCGTCACTTTAAATCGTTTCGCGGCTCCGCGCCGTGTTTTCATTTTAGGCATTCAGCCTTCTCCTATTTTGCATTTAGGATGATTGACATGCGTCGTCCTTCCAAAGGTATATCCTTTTCAACCTCCGCAATGTCCGTCAATTCCTGTATGACCCTATCCAAAACCAATTTACCTAGGTCTATCCGTGACAGTTCGCGTCCTCTAAACATAAGGGTCACTTTTAATTTTGCACCATTGCTTAAGAATTTTCGTCCCAGGCCCAATTTTGTCTGTAAATCATGTTCATCGATTCTGGGACGGAGTCTAATTTCTTTAACTTTAACAACATGTTGTTTTTTCTTACTTAATTGTTTCTTTTTCTTTGCTTCATATTTCAATTTGCCATAATCGACTATTTTGCAAACTGAAGGTTTGGTATTAGGAGAAACTTCCAATAAATCCAAACCTAATGATTGGGCTTTTTCTAAAGCTTTTTGAATTGGAACAACACCCAACTGTTCCCCTTTCTCCGAAATCAGCCGAACTTCGTCGGCTTTAATGTTATCATTCAGTCGTTGCTTCGTTTTCTTGGCTATGAGTAAGTCTCCTCTCGTTTATTTCTTTTAAAAGCCGATTCGTCAGAACTTTCATGGACAAGTCACCTGTATCGCCCTCAAAGCGACGACGAACCGAAACGGTTCCATTTGTCGCTTCTTTTTTACCCACTATCAGCATTACGTTAATTTTTTCAACTTCAGCCTGACGGATTTTTGCACCAATCTTATCTGCCCTATTATTCAGTTTGACACGAACCCCTGCATTACGGAGCGTTTTTGTCACTTCCTGAGCATAACTTAAATTTTTATCCGAAACCGGGAGAACCGCAACTTGAACGGGCGCTAGCCAAAGGGGGAAGTTACCTCCAAAATGTTCAATCAGAAATCCAATAAATCGTTCATGTGTACCTAAGGGTGCACGGTGGATACAAAGAGGGGTTTTTTCTTCACCATCTTCATCCGTATAATTCAGTCCAAACCTATGTGGGACAGAAAAATCAACCTGATTGGTTGCCAAGGTAAATTCTTTCCCAATGGCACTCCATACCTGGACGTCTATCTTTGGGCCGTAAAATGCAGCTTCACCAGGAACTTCTTCAAACTCAAAGTTCCCTTCCAGCAGGGCTTCGCGAACCCACTTTTCCGTTTTGTTCCAGAGTACGGGTTCATTGACAAATTTTTTCCCTAGACCCTCATCATTGTGTAGACTCAAGCGCATTGAATACTTTTCAATGCCGAAAATATCAAAATATGCCAAATACATCCTACATACTTTTAGGAATTCTTCCTTGAATTGTTGGTATGTGCAGTAGATATGGGCATCGTTCATCTGAAGACTCCGGACACGCATCAGACCGAACAATTGGCCAGATTTTTCATAACGGTAACAGGTTCCGTATTCAGCTAAACGCAGTGGAAGGTCACGGTAGCTTCTTGGGGAAGATGCATAGATTTTATGATGATGGGGACAGTTCATCGGTTTGACGTAATAATCAATACCGTCCACATCCATGGCAGGATACATGGAATCCATATAATGTTCTAAATGGCCGGATTTTTCATAGAGATTTCCCTTGGTCAAATGGGGGGTTCTAACTTGGTCATAACCGGCTTTTCTTTCCGTTTCCTTTGCAAGTTGTTCCACTTCTTCAATAATGACGGCACCATTCGGCAGCCATAAGGGCAATCCCGGACCCACTTCATCATCAAAGGTAAATATTCTTAAGTCTTTTCCCAATTTCCGATGATCGCGCTTCTTCGCTTCTTCCAAGTTATGGAGATGAGTTTTCAGCGCATCCTTGCTCGAAAATACGGTTCCATAAATGCGTTGGAGCATTTTGTTTTTTTCATCCCCCCGCCAATAGGCACCGGAAGTTGAAAGTAGCTTAAAATGCTTTATTTTCCCCGTTTTGGAAACGTGAGGACCGCGGCACAAGTCGGTGAAGTCGTCTTGTGTGTAGGTTGTGATCATATCACTTGGATCAATCCGCTCGATGATGTCGACCTTATAATCTTCATGTTTGTTTTTAAAGAAAATAACGGCGTCAGCAGCCGTTATTTCCTGACGTGTAATATCATAATTCGCTTTTGCCAGTTCTTTCATTTTTTGTTCGATCTTCGCCAAATCATCTTCGGAAAAGGTGCCGTCAATATCAAAGTCGTAATAGAATCCATTTTCAATGGTGGGGCCAATGGCTATTTTGACGTCAGGATAAAGATGCCTGACCGCCTGTGCCATGAGATGTGCCGTTGAATGAAGCAGCGTATCCTGACCTACCGTATTGTCCCCGGTAATCAATTCCAAGTTGCAGTCCTGAGAAAGGGGAGTATTTAGATCAATCATTTCACCATCGACTTTTGCCACAACGGCTGCTCGCGCCAATCCAGGACCTATACTGTCGGCCACGTTTTGCGGTGTTGTACCCGTTTGAACTGATCGTACGGAATTATCCGGTAACGTTATGTTTATTTCAGCCATAATAACGTGGGCGATGACGGAGTCGAACCGCCGGCCTCTACGATGTCAACGTAGCGCTCTAACCATCTGAGCTAATCGCCCTGAAAAAAAGCCGGGAAAATTACAATTATGAAATGATTGATTTAATAGAATAATTAAAGGAATCCTACTGGGGAATAAAGACTTGGCTGTAAGCCATAGGATCATTCAAAATTGTAAGCGCTTTCATAATGTCTTTATCTTGAGTGGCCGATAGTTTGACTTTCCCTTCTTCGCCACCGAAATAATCGGCAAATTCAACCATAAGCCAGTGATGTAGTTTTTCATCTTCCAAATCAAATTGCATTAAGGCTTTTTGTTGAAAATAGGAATCCAGAAGATCAACGGCGCCCTGAATGGATAAATTAGTTGAATCCAAATCAAAAAGTTTTTCTCTCATATTCATGTAATCAGCTTCATTTTCCGTAAAAATATCTAAATCGTAACTATGGATATATTCTTCAAATTGAGCCATAATGCTTGTGTCTATCCTAGCAATTGCCAATGAACTATAATCCGTTTTATGTTTTTGGACAAAATTGAAAAATAGACCATTTCTCCAACTAGCTGCCAATATGGGAGACACTTTTTCCAATTCTATCATATGATCCGGTGTGATACCACCACCACCAGAAACCAATCGTC
>CAYNPR010000102.1:0-5847 GCA_964399115.1 uncultured bacterium
AGTCAATATGGTTCTGGGCGGGAATATCCCCATTGGTTGCGGACTATCATCCTCATCAGCCTTTGTCATATCCATTACACAAACGGTTTGCCAACTGTTATCCATACAAATGGAAGATCGGGAACTTGCGGCTTTCTGTCAAAAAATTGAAAATAGGGCGTTGGGGACTGCCGGTGGGCTCTTAGACCAATATGGCATTATTCTCTCTAAAAAAGAACACTCTCTAATGATTGATTTCCAGGATAATTCAATAGAGTATTTACCCCTGTTGTTAAATAGACGTTCATGGCTTGTTGTGAACAGTCAAATTCAGCGGGAACTTTCCGAGAGTGACTATGTACAGCGGGTGAATGAATGCAAGGATGGTCTGGAGATATTGAAAGGGAAATTCGATATTACCGGTTTCAGGGATGTTGACAGGAGGATGCTACTTGAATTACAGACGGAGCACGAAGTTTTATATAAAAGACTGTGTCATGTGGTGGATGAGAATGACAGAGTAAGGGAAATGAAAGATCAGCTTGTGCGAGGTGCTGCAGATAGGGTAGGTGTGTTATTAAGAGAATCCCACGAAAGCCTTAAATCTTTGTACGAAGTCTCCTGTGAAGAAATTGATTATATTATTGAACTGTCAAAGAATTTTGATGGCTGGTATGGCGGACGAATCATTGGGGGAGGATTTGGCGGTTGTTCCATTCATCTCGTGGCCGATCCTACGGTGGAAGACTATCAAAGCCATATAACCGTCAACTACACAAAAAGATATGATATTATTCCGGAGATATTGAAAGTTTCATTCTCAGGGGGATTGCAGTCTTGCTGATTGAGAATGATTCGCTCTTGCCCTTTTGGTTGTCAGTGGGGGTTTTTTGTTTGCGGGATTTTGAAGTAGATTAAGCCAAGTTTAGATAAGAAAAGGAGTTAAAAATGAATCATTACTTCAAAGGTTTAATTACGGGCATTATACTTTCCATTTCAGTCATATTATTTTCCGCTTCAACGCATTCATCGCAGTTAGGCAGATATGTACTAAATACCAACCCCATCAAGGGATCCAGCGGGGATTTGCATTTAATTGATTCCAAGAATGGAGACGTTTATGTCGAGCAATACACCTACCTGGATATAAGCGGCACATATCTTCACTGGGTTTATAAAAAAGTAACAACAGAATAGCACACCCACTTTTCCGTTTATCCGTCTAGTGAAAGCTTTTGATTGCAAACCGTCTTTCAGGCGGGCCTGTAGAGCGAAGTTTTTTGTTTATAGACATATAGGAAACTTGATCTGTAATATTGTTTTATCGGAATAATTCTTTTGGACTCATAATTATTGGCAATGATGATGAATTTCTACATTAAATCCCTTTTCTTTGCGGTTCCCACCTTTGTGGTACTAATTATTATGGAAGCGATCGTCGCCAAGTACAAAAACGTAGAAATCAATCGTTCAGCGGACATGATCTCAAGCTTAAGCTCAGGGATAACAAATACGATACGGGATGGTGTGAAATTCGGTTTTGCCATCATCAGCTATGTCTGGCTGGTTGATCACATAACCATTTATAAACTTGAACCGGTCTGGGCTGCAGTGATTGTCGCTTTTTTGATCGAGGATTTTTCGGGATATTGGATGCACCGTTTGAATCATCGCGTCAATGTTTTCTGGAACAGACACATTATTCACCACAGTAGTGAAGAATTCAACCTATCCTGTGCGCTCCGCCAATCCGTTTCAAATACGCTTCGTTTTTCCGCAATTTTTATGATACCTGCAGCGCTGATGGGCGTACCGGCATCCATTTTTGCTATCTTGGGCCCACTGCATCTTTTTATGCAGTTTTGGTACCATACGCAACTCATCGGCAAACTGGGTTTCCTAGAACGTATACTGGTCACGCCTTCCCATCACCGGGTTCACCATGCAATCAACTCAATATATATCGATAAGAATTACAGCCAGATTCTAATTATTTGGGATAAACTGTTTGGGACCTTTCAACCGGAGCTGGATGACGTAAAACCGGTTTACGGTACGTTGAAGCAGGCGGAGACCTGGAACCCGATCATCATTAATTTCAAGCATTTATTGCAGTTGATCAGAGATTCGTGGCATGCCGAACGAACCCTTGATAAGCTCCGGATCTGGTTTATGCCTACCGGGTGGCGTCCGCCGGACGTAAAAGAGAAGTATCCGCTGAAAGAGATTACGGATCCAAAGAAACAAATAAAATATCATACGCAAAATTCAAAATTGTTGGTTGCCTGGTCCTGGTCGCAGCTTACAGTCACGGCCCTATTGATGTTTCATATGTTCACAATCATTCCCAACGGTATCGATACAATGAGTTATCTGTATGCTGTCATGTTGCTGCTGACCGTATTCTCATATACGTCCACTTTAGATCAACGCAGCAATGGGTTGGTAGCAGAGTCATTGAAGATGATCCTGGGGTTTAGTATCCTCTATTTTCAAGATTTTGGTTGGTTTGGCTTAAGCGATGTCTATGTCTATGGACTTATGTTTTATTTTATTACGTCAATTTTTCTGACGTTCTATTTTCAAAAAGAAAATAAAATAAGGATATCCAGCCTAAAACCAGCATAAGCGTACCTAGATGATGATCATCATCATTAAGTTTTGATATCTTGCTCACTTTCGGCAGATATTCGAGGCTTTATAATTTATGGGGATGATAGTAGATTTTAACCATGGAAGAAAATGGATGAGAATGAACATTTCAAATAAGTTGTTTGTTTTGGCAGCATTTATTGCAGTGATCTCACTGGCCTCGGTGAGTTGCGAAAAAAAAGGAGACAAAGTAGCAACTACAGCAGATAATAGTCCGATTAATATTTTATATGACACTCCACAGCTCTGGGCTGGACCGATTGATGATTACTTAAAAGTCGGTAATGAAAACTATCCTGATGGATTCAATAAAAATATCGGAACTCTAGATGTCTTCAATAATAAACTGTGGATCGGTTACGGTGACATGACACGTAATATGGGCTCTGACATCCCAATAGAATTTCGCAGGTTTGATGATCCATCCAGGCCTGATATTGTTTCAACACCCGTATCGGCAGAGGGTCAAGGAGCCAAGCAAAGAACACCGACAGACACCGGAGAAGAACAAATCTATCCATTTAGAAAGATCAATGAGCAGCTTTGGCAGGCCGGTCATGATTCCAATAGTGATGATGAAACATGGACGCAGGCGATACCAGGCCAGGAGCGTCTGATCCAGGGGAATATTTTTGTACTTGACGCAAAAAACGGTGATCTCGTTTGGGAAAAACGTCGCAACATACCTGGCGGTGAACACGTCCATGATCTGGCTTACTTCAATGGATCAATCTATGGAGTGGGTTCCGGTGCCGATCATAGAAGGGAGTGGGAAGGCGGTCAAATTTTCCGTTATCTATGGCAGAGTGACGATATGGGAATGACCTTTAAAACGATACACCGAGTCATGGTTCCGGACACTGAGAAAGGTGATGATACGCGTTACAGAGCTTTGCTGTCAGTCGGGAATACGCTATATGTTTTCGGGTATATGCACTACCGAGAAACTTCCAAGCAGGAAGGTCGTCACATCACCGTTAAGAACAACCAAATTTCTGGATTAAATGGTGCTGTTGGATCAGTCGTGGTACGGAAGACTTGGCCATTGCATCCAATGTTGGGACTGGCTGTTGGAAATTATGGTCCAGGAGTATCTCGCACGTTTAAAATTATTCAAAGTGGTATCAAGGAGCTTTCTGGTTGGTCGAATCTCAGGGTCATTTATGTGACGCCTGGTGAAAAAAATGGACACTGGCTGGTATTGGCAGGCAGCGGTACGGATGAGGAAACGTTTTCAGTATACCGATTTCATGAAAGATCCATCAATCAATTGTCGCCAGTCCTTGATTTAGGGGAAATGGCTTTTTCTTCGATTGCACTGTGGTATGGTGATCTGTTTTTGGGATCTGATGATGGAAAAATATATAGGTCCAATTCAATAAGATAATCAGCTCTTTGTTTTAATTATATTTTCTTTTTCTTAAAAAGTAATTGCCGTATTCCATAAGAAAAATTAATCTATTTTAGGAAAACCACCTTCTTGGTTTGGTTAAACTGTCCTGCTTGTATGGTATATAAATATAAGCCTGAACTAACTCTGTCTCCCGTATTATCAGTTGCATCCCATTTGACGGATCTATAACCACGGGTTTGTTGATCATTCAACAGATTTTTTACTATCCTGCCCATCATGTCGTAGATGGTTATGTTTACCATACCATCTACGGGTAAATCATAGCGTAATGTTGTCACTGGATTGAATGGGTTCGGGAATGCGGGATAAAGTGTAAACTGGTCAGGTTCCATATCTTCTTCTTTCAGTTCCACTGTGCCCGCATAAAAATTCACGTCAACAAACACATGTTCATCAGAATCCAGGTCAAATAGATCCAGTTGGACCGTGCCTGTCCCGGCACCGCTTATCCATGCCAGGATCCCGCAGGCAGCTGAATCTCCTGCTCCCAACTGTATTGAAACACTATCTATAGATTCATTATAGCAGATCGCTCCTAAGCAAACGGATGATGTCCACCCCGCAGGAAGTGCGTTGACCCTGCGTACAACGGCAATGGTAATATTCCCTGAAGAAACGTTATGAATCGTGCTACTGAAAGAACCGACAGAATCCGAACCAACATAAATATCGGAACTGGTATAATTAAATTCAAAGGTTGGATCCAAGTATTGTGGATCATCTCCGCCGGCTGAAAGGATTACGCTACAAATTAATAATGCTATAAAACGCATGGTGTGCGAGTTATTCCCAATCCGCTGATCCATACCCAACCATGACGGCTCCGCCTTCGATCTGTTTCATGTCATAATTAACACCGGACACCATCCCATTATTAAAATTCTTGTCAAACCCGCTTGGAGCGGCCGCATTCCATTCGACATCTCCATTTGCATCGAGTTTTGTGACTGCATAACCAGATGCCATGAAATACCCGCCATCATCGGTTATGTGAATCCACCCTTGACCGCCACCAACGTAATCATCGTATTTTTTCCGCCATTCTTCGTTTCCTTCATCATCCGTTTTTATGAGGGTCGCATAGGGAGGAGGATTCGTTTCGCAAAAGATCATAAACCCGCCATCATCCGTTTCTATAACATCCAATAGCCAACCCATTCTTTCCGTTTCCTGATCCCAGACTTTTCGCCATATTTCTTCCCCGTCATTGTCGACCATCATCAGATAGATCGGTTTATAAGAAATGGTATCACCTTCTGAAATGATAGAAGCTTGATCGGACGTAAACCCGCCTATAAGAAAATCACCGCCCACGTTAATGATCGCCCTCGCGTACGCTAACCCTTGATATTCATTTTCTGACAAAATTTCCCCAGAATAGTAATCAAGAAGTTTTAATCTAGTCGTAGAACCTGCCACCACAGCCAGGTCTCCATCTTCCGTTTCCATGATCTCTGCGTGATAAGACCAAGAGCTCATATCGGGATAATTTTGGTTCCAGATGAAGGATCCATTAGCATCCATCATAACAATACTGACACCGCCATACAAGCTGGGGGCCAGAAAAACCAGGTCGCCATAGGATGTTTCAATTAGGCCTTTCCCGATTCCATTATAGTGTGTCGTCATACCGCCATTGTCAAATTCAATCTCTTTTTGCCATTCAACGCTCCCATTATCATCAAGTTTGACAATATCCCGTACATCGCTATTGCGCGTGTAACAGCAGCCACCCCAATTGATGGCATCAAAAAGACCATAAACCATGTAACCGCCATCTGAAAGTGGTGTGACAGATGATC
>CAYNPR010000103.1:0-5799 GCA_964399115.1 uncultured bacterium
AAAGCTACCCCAAGTCCCCGGTGCCACTGGTAATTTACCGATATAGCCAACCGTAGCAATCATTTCAAACAATTTGAGTTGACGTGTCATTCTTTACCTAAGAAATTTTGAATAATGGTTCGATTGGCGTAAAGGTAAGTAAAACCCGTGAAAACCGTAAAAATGGTGACGAATAGTGTGAAAGTGTAAATAAGCTGGTATTCCTTGACAATATCCAGCATGGGTTTTGCCCAAGCCAAAGACATTCCCTTTAATCCCATCACCAAAAGCGTAAAAGTTATGATAGACATCTGGAATGCGGTTTTTGTTTTTGCAATGGTGGACGTCACCAATGAAAAACCTTTTTTTTCCATGGACATTCTAAGTCCCGTTACAAACAGGTCTCTAAATAAAATCAGGACCACCATCCAGTATTCTATGATTCCAATCACGGCAAACGAAATGAAAGCGGAAGACACTAAAATTTTATCTGCAAGGGGATCCAGAAATTTCCCAGTTTCCGTCACTTGATCATATTTTCGAGCATAATAACCATCATACGCGTCTGTAACACTTGCGATGATGAAAACCAGCAATGCCCACGAATTTGCCCATGGATGTTCCCAAAACAGGCAAACGATAAACACGGGTGTCAAAAGGATCCTAAATATCGTAAGAATATTTGGAAAAGTCAGATGGATGTTCTTCCCTCCATGGCTCGAATTAAGGTAGGTTCGTCAACATATTCCAAATTCCCACCAACGGGTATTCCGCGTGCTAAACGGGTCACGGTTACATCCTGTCCGGAAAAAAGTTTAGAGAGGTAAAGAGCAGTCGTCTCCCCTTCCACACTGGGATTTGTTGCAATAATGATTTCCATTCCAGGTTGAACCCTTTCAATCAATCGATCGATACTCAATTCATCTGGACCAATACCATCCAAAGGAGATAGACATCCACCCAAAACGTGATATTTGCCTTTGTAACTGTTGGTCCTTTCAAAAGGATGAATATTGGATGAGTTTTCTACAATGCAAAGTAGGTTCTCGTCCCGCCGTATATCGGTACATATATCACACGCTTCTTTTTCGGACATGCCACCACATACCGTACAGTAGCTTACTTTGTCTTTGACGTCTCTTAATGCATCGGACAACCTGTCAATCGTCTTTTTATCTGCTTTAAGCAAATGAAATGCCATACGTTCCGCAGTTTTTCGACCAATACCAGGAAAACGCGCAAATTCTTCAATAAGACTCTTCAGACTATCTGGATAAGAGGACAATTTAAATACCCGGAATTTTCAAACCGGAGATCATCCCGCCGGTTACGTTGTTCATTTTTTCCTGCGAATGGGTTTGAGCTTTCGTTAAAGCTTTATTCACGGCTGAAATAATTAGATCCTCAAGCATTTCCTTATCTTCCTTCATTGCCTCGGGGTCAATATTTATTTGAAGGATTTCCTGCTTTCCGTTCACCTTAACTGAAACCATCCCACCGCCAGCCTCGGCATCTACTACCATATCAGCCAATTGATTCTGGATTTCTTCAATCTTTTTCTGTACGTCTTGTGCTTGCTTTAAAAGATTGGACATATTTCCTTTTATCATTTTATCTCCTAACGTAATATTTCTCCATCGAACACTTCGATGATTCTGTTTAACGTTTCACCATCCCTGGAGTTGGATCTGGTATTATCTTTTTGTTGATCAGGATCTGATTTCACGTCACTGTTTTCTCCATTCTCAAATTTGATTTTCAGAGAAACGTTTAATTTTTCTGAGATGATTCGTTCAACTGCAATAGCGCCGCGTTCCATTGTTTTTACGTTGAAACTACTTTTCCCAACGGTTTTAATCGTCAATATTTCACCACTCAAGCCTACAGGAATGCATTCCTCTAGAACGGCACCAACCGATGGACGATCTAAGTGGATTTTTTCCATGATTTTCGCCCAATGTTCCACAATGGACTCCAGTTGAGTTTGTGGATTCTCTTCGATCCCATCATTATCTGATTCCAATGAATGATCAGCTTCAATGGTTTTGGGTGATGGTAGTTCTTTTTCCTTCTTTTCCGGTTCAATATCTTCTTTAACGATTTCTTTATTGGTTTCCCTATTCTCTGTTGCATTTGATGACGATGATTCAGTATTGCTCTTTTTTCCAATGCTGGATACTGGAGAAGGGATTTCATTGCGTAACAGTTGTTCTATTGAGACTGACTGGTCCATTTCCAACAGTTTTAATGCGGTCATTTCCAATAATAAAAATGGATCTTCCGATCTTCGGATCGTGGCTGAAACATCGGTGATTATCTGACTAATCCGCAACAAATCTCGTCTGTCCCAATAGGATGCTTCTTGAACGTAACTTTGTTTGTGCTCGGCATTCATTTCAAGTAAGGCATCTCCATTTCGGGTTCCTGCATAATAAAGATTTCTGACGTGGTCTCCCATACCGCCAAGAACATCGACCGCCGGTAGGCCGAAACTGGTGAAGAATGATAATAATTTTATCATGGCCGACGAATCTTTATCACGAATGCATTTTGTGAATTCGAAATAAAGATCATTGGATATCAGACCCAAGGCATCAACCAAAACATCGTAGCTCAATTTGTTTCCGCAAAAGGAAATAGCCTGATCCAATAAACTTAAGGCATCCCTCATGCTTCCATCCGCCTTACGCGCAATGGCATTGACGGATTCAGGATCAGATTCAATATTCTCTTCTTTTAGGATGTATTCCAAACGGTTAAAAATAACTTTAAGAGAAATACGATTAAAATCAAAACGCTGGCAACGGGAAATGATTGTGGCAGGCACTTTTTGACTGTCTGTGGTGGCAAATACGAATTTTGCATGAGAGGGTGGCTCTTCCAAGGTCCTCAATAGAGCATTAAATGCTTCCTTTGTGAGCATGTGCACCTCATCAATGATGATGACCTTGTAAGCAGAATTCATCGGGGAAAATTTGACTTGTTCCCGCAATTGTCGAATATCATCGATTCCTCGATTTGATGCGCCGTCTATTTCCAAAACGTCTAGGCATCGACCATCGGCAATCTCTTTTGAAATTTTTGAATTAGGGTCAAAGTTGGCAGACGGTCCACCTTCTTCGTTCAATGCCATGGCAAAAATTCTAGCGGTGGTGGTTTTTCCTACGCCACGTGGTCCGGTAAAAAGGTAACCCTGAGCAATCCGATCCTGTTCGAATGCATTCATCAACGTCTGTGTGACGTGGTTTTGCCCAACAAGGTCTTTAAACGTCTGTGGGCGCCATTTCAGAGCAAGAACTTTGTAAGTCATAATTTTCTTGGTCGTGCGCCGACGTTTGACCGAACCAATAACTAATCGTTCTGAATCAGCCAGCTCCATTCCGGTGTCTGCCTGCACATGAGTTTCACAATTTACCGCTGCTCCCTTCCGGGCCTGACGGGTTTCATTGGACGTTCATTGCGACAGATCGAAACTTCAACACCGCTTAATTCAGTCGAATCGGTCAGTTTCGGCCGGGCGTCGGCATCGATCCTGCTAAGCGGATTGCAGGCTACAGGACACCGCTAGTTCCCCATCTAGCACGACCATAATATCATTTATCAAAAATAATCTTAACATTTAATTTACAGAGTTTGATGGATACATCGGAAAAGAATCAATAAATGACGACAATTTTTATCTCTTCAATTTCAAACCAGTCCCAAAAGTTGGATTGGTCCAGCTTAATGACACCATCCTTAAAACTAAAACGCAATCTTTTTCTGTATAGAGACTCCGTGAACCATTCGGATTTATCCCTTTTATAGTAAATTGCCACAAAAGGTGGGCTGTCTTCCGATAAATCCGGTATTTGCAAAGTACAGATGGATTCATTGAATTCACCTTCGGACGTGATGAAATCTATTTTGGAGAAATTATAGACACGTTTCTTTAACGGTGTGTAACTCTGCACGTTTTTTACGTGGGTCTGTCCCTTTACACCGTAAGGCATCAGGCACAGGAATATGAATATAAAAAAAAGGGGGTGAATCTTCACCCCCAAATTTGCGGTTACTTTTTCTTTCGCCCAAACAATCCTCTTTTTTTCTTGGGTGCATCTTCTTCCTTTTCAGCTTCTTCTCCTGCACCGGAATCATCCGCGCCAGCACCCTGCGCTTTCGCTTCTATCCGTTTCTCCCAATCACTCAATTCACCACCATTGTCATCACCTGGTTCATCCGTATGAGACTCATCAGATCCACTCCCATTTCCACTTGCCTCTTCCGCATCGGGATTATCCCAAATTTCTTTCAGTTTTTCATGGCGTTTTTCTGAACTTTCTTTCAGAGATTCCAGCATCCCCGACACCTCTTCATGGAAATCCTCTATTGTTTTTTCCAGTCGTCGTATCAATTCTTCCTGAAGAGGACCTCCATATCCCTCTCCAACTTTTTCCATTAAGCCACCGAATTGATCCATTAAGAATTGTTTCTGAGGGTCGACTTTTGGTGTGCTTTCTTGTTGCCCTGGTTCATTGTTGTTTGGTTTTCTAGGCATAACGCCTCCAATCGTTATTTAATTTTTTCTTTATCATATTGCGCTTTAGATAAGATTATGGTATCTGCAGACGTTAATAATGTACTCACAGCATCAAACAATTCGCTACTAAAAATCAAACCCAATACAATTCCGTATATTTCCGTATAACGCTTTAAATCTGTCCGCGGAACGCCATATTCATTGTAAATCGTAGATCGTTGGGAGTTATATAGTCGGGCAAGTCCAAAACCCGCCGATCCACTGATTCCAATCAACCACGGTTTAAGATAGTCATATTCATCCATTCTCGTTCGGTAGGTCATTGCATCCACATCGCTTAAATCAACCATTTCAACGTTTGTGGGTGTTTGAACCTGAAGAATATTATCTGCCGCTACGATCAAAGAACCCTTCAATATTTTACCTTCGGAATGATTAACCACCACATATTGTGGTTTTGGGATTCCATTTACAATTTCTGCAACACGAAGAAAATCCATCCCTTTATACATGGAGATTCTTGCTTCTTCCGTAAACACCGGCTGCATATTTACATGATTTTGCAAGGAAGCGAATTCTTTCAAGTTGATATATCGTCTTACTCGACGTTTCTTTCTCCGAATTTCCTTGATGATGCTAACCCTGAATTTATTTTTCGAAAGCTGAATTATTTGAGCATTCAAAAATCCTTTTTCGTCCGGAAAGATTTCGTAGAACCTGTTTTCATGAACGTCTATATCCCATCCAACCTTTTTACTCAGTATAACAACCTCCTCTTGAGCGAGAATGAAACTAAAGAACAGTATTCCCGTTAAGTGAAACTTGAATCTCATCATAAATATTAAAAATTAAATGCCGTTTCAATCGTTGTTTGTTGAATAGGCACCAAAGTTCCGGTACCATCGTCGCGGTAAAACTGGCGAAAATCCCATATAAGGCTTACGCCCTTGCTTAATTCATAACCTAAAACATAACCTAAAATCGTGTTCTGGCTTGGGTTGGCAAAATCAAAAGGATTCTCCTCATTGTTCCGCTGGTAGTAGGCCATGGCCTGACTGACCTTTGGAATATTTTCCGTGTTCAAATTCAAATAGGCGGAAAAACTCTTCAACTCAGTGGTGTCCGCCTTCATATTTGAATAGGATCCTGAAAAATCAATCAGGTTAAACAGGCTCAATCCGGCAGACCCAAACAAACCCATTGAACTGGTGGAATCATTATAATTATCGAAAACAAACATGTCCTTCGTACGAATTATTGTCTGAGCATTCGTCGTTGAAGTCAAGACCCGGTTAAGATCA
>CAYNPR010000104.1:0-5787 GCA_964399115.1 uncultured bacterium
GGATTGGACTTGGATAAAATTACGACTGTGATTGTTATTGAATCTGTCGCAACGGGACGTTCGACTTCTTTTCTCACAACCTTTTCCGTTCAGACCGCAATAGGTATGCTACCAATCGTATGGTTCGGCACAAAAGAACAAAAAGAAAAATATCTACCGAAGCTGGTTTCCGGTGAATGGATTGGCGCATATGGATTGACGGAACCCTCTGCCGGTTCCGATGCACTTTCCGGCAAAACAAAAGCCGTTCTTACTGAGGACGGGAAACATTATATAATGAATGGCGAAAAAATCTTTATCAGTAATGGAGCCTGGGCAAACGTATACATCGTTTTTGCGCAAGTGGATGGATCCAAATTCAGCGCCTTTATCGTTGATCGTGACACTCCGGGATTTGAAGTGGGTCCGGAAGAAAAGAAAATGGGCATTAAAGGATCCTCCACTACCTCATTAAAATTCATGGATGCCAAAGTTCCTGTTGAAAATCTTCTTTACGAAGTCGGTAAAGGGGCAACTATTGCATTTAATTCTCTGAATCTTGGTCGATTTAAACTAGGAGCTGCTGAATTGGGTGGCATGAAGGAAACCATTACCTATATAATCAACTATGCCCTAGATCGAAAGCAATTTGGACAGTCCATTTCAAATTTTGACGTTATTAAAGGCAAACTTGCGCAGATGGTGATTCTCGCATACACCTCGGACAGCATGATTTATAGAACGGTCGGTCTTATCCAAGATGAAATTGATACATTGGATAAATCATCAGAAAAATATTACCTGGATATGGGTGTGGCAATGGAAAAATATGCTATCGAAACGTCCATGGCAAAAATCTACGGTAGCGAATCCATGACTTACGTTTTGGATGAGGGGATTCAAACAATGGGTGGATATGGATTTATGGAGGAATATCCATTAGCATCAGCATACCGATCAGAAAGAATCAATCGTATTTGGGAAGGCAGTAATGAAATCAACCGTCAAATCATCACAGGATATATGATGAAAAAAGCGCTTCTTGAAAATTTACCTATCCGGGAAGCCATTGGGAAAATAGATGCCTTTTTAACCAAACCACCAGACCGGAATGATACAGATCCGCTTTGGCGAGAAAAAAATGCTGTCGATACCGGTAAACAAATGTCATTATTCCTGTTCCACAAAGCCTTAAATGAATTTGGACAAGATTTGAAACATGAACAACAGCTCACCGAAATCTTAGCGAACATGTTCATGAAATTATTCACGGCGGAAAGCACTATCAGCCGAGCAGAATACAGCGTAAATACCAAGCAGGCAGACTCAATTGTTCTGGATATTGCGAGAGCCCATACCGCTGAAGTGAGTTTGTCACTGCTAAACATGGCGTTGACGGGGATGAACGGAATCACTCGAGGTAAACTCTCTGACAGTTCTGTGGAATACCTTAAAAAATTCGAAGAGCGGATGCTTCTTCCTACGGATATCATAGGATTAAAACGATCCATTGCCGATTTCGTATACTTAAAAAAAGCATACCCATTTTAGGAGAATAAAATGAAATTGTTTAAAAAGCACCAAAAGAAAAACCGGAATACAAATCATAAAACTTTTCATTCAATCAAGTTAGATGTCGATTTGATTGATTTTGACGTTGATCAGTTTTTACTGAACCGGGAACAGCGCCAACTTAATAATTGGAGAAAATAATGAGTAAATCCGTGATCATAGATGCCGTCCGTTCACCTATTGGATTAAAGAATGGAAATCTGGTTGGGATTCGTCCAGATGATCTTGCTGCACAAGTGGTGAAAGGATTAATGAACCGAAATCCTGATGTTTCGCAGGATGCAATTGAAGATGTAGTATTGGGATGTGCGTTCCCTGAAGGCCCCCAAGGAATGATCATGGGGAAATCCGTTTCAATACTGGCTGGAATTCCAAAAGAAGCTGGCGGGAAAGTAGTCAACCGATTTTGTGGCTCTTCCATGGATGCTCTGCATCAGTTAAGCACAGCTATCGAAACAGGTGATATAGACGTAGGAATCGCCGTTGGCGTTGAAGATATGTTTAGCGTACCCATGGGTGGATTTGCCCCAGATTTTCATCCGGAACTGGCCGAGCAGGAATTCTACGTCGGCATGGGAGAAACAGCGGAGAATCTTGCAAATGAAGGAAATATATCCCGAGAAGATCAAGACGCTTTTTCCATTCTATCCCATGAACGAGCCCTTGCAGCATACAGAGATGGGAAATTCGACAATGAGTTGATTCCAATTGACGTCTACGGTGAAGTGACCGTTGAAAAAGATGAGGGCCCCCGTGAACCGGACATGGAAAAAATCAAAAGTCTGAATCCTGCTTTTTTAGAAAGTGGAACGGTCACTGCTGCATCCAGCAGTCCCATTTCGATTGGAGCAGCTGCCATTTTAATTACCAGTGAAGATTTTGCCGAAGAAAATGGTGTATCCATTCGAGCGGAAATTGTTGGTCGCGCCGTGGCCGGAGTGGATTGGACACGAATGGGTACCGGGCCACTACCTGCTACTGAAAAAGCTTTGAAAAAATCCGGGCTGTCCATGGACGACATTGAAACAATTGAATTAAATGAAGCTTTTGCCGCTCAATCACTTTATGTGATCCAAGAAGGTGGATGGGACCAGGAAAAAATAAATCTCAACGGCGGCGCGATCGCATTAGGGCATCCACTGGGATGTTCCGGTGTGCGAATCGTGACTACTTTAATTAACGTAATGGAACAAAATGACACTCATTTGGGCCTTGCAACCATGTGTATCGGTAGCGGCCAGGGCATCTCCACCATTATTAAACGATAAATTCCGAATGAAATTGAAAGACCCCATAACACGCATAAATACATAACCATTCCCAGTTGAATCATTAAGGTGTAGATGAAAGCATGAAAGAAAATTTTGAAAAAGTAGCGGTTCTTGGTGCCGGTGTTATGGGCGCTCAAATTGCGGGACATCTAGCGAATGCCGGCATCCCTTCCATTCTATTTGACGTCAATCAGGAGCTGGCGGAAAAAGGAGTCGAATCTCTCACCAAATTAAAACCGGCTCCATTATACCAACCAAAGAACGCTTCTTTGGTTGAACCATGCAATTATGATGACCACTTAGAAAAATTGGCTGAAGCGGATTGGGTGGTGGAAGCAGTGGCGGAAAGATTAGACATCAAACATTCAGTTTATGAAAAGATTATTCCTCATTTAAAACCATCGGTGATTATTACCTCAAACACATCCGGCATTCCCTTGAATGATTTGATTTCAGTTTTCCCGGATGAATTGAAAGAGCGCTTCATGATAACCCACTTTTTCAACCCGCCACGATATATGCGCCTCCTGGAATTAGTGAAAGGAGAAAAAACGGATGATATCGTTTATGATGCTATTGCTTCTTTCGGTACAAACATTCTTGGGAAAGGGATTGTCCATGCCAAGGACACACCCAATTTCATTGCGAATCGCATTGGCGTATTTGGCGTAATGGTTACGCTTGACGTTGCTCAAAAGATGAGATTGACAGTTGAAGAAGTGGACAAACTCACAGGCACAATCAGCGGCAGGCCGAAGAGTGCTACGTTTCGAACGTCCGATGTGGTAGGGCTTGACACGATGGCGCACGTAGCACAGACGAGTTATGATCGAGGTGAAAATGACGAAGAAAGAAACATCTTCCAAATTCCGGCTATTTTAAAAATTTTGATTGAAAAGGGTCGATTGGGACAAAAAACCAAAGCAGGATTTTATCAAAAAACGGAAGAAGGCATTTTATCCGTCGATCTGGAAACGGGGAAATATGGTCCGCAAAAATTAGTCCGGTTTGATGGTTTTCGATTGGCAAAAGATCGGCAATCCGTTGGCGAAAAAATAAAAGCTTTGACCTACAGTGATGATAAAGCAGGGGAATTTTTCTGGGAAATATTAAACAGAACCCTTTTGTATTCCGCAAATCGAATCCCTGAAATCAGTGACAGCATTGTAAATATAGATAATGCCCTGAAATGGGGATTTGGCTGGGAGCTGGGTCCTTTTGAAACTTGGGATGCCATTGGTCTTTGCCGTTCCGTTGATCGAATGAAAGACGATGGAATGAAGATTCCCCAATGGATTCTGGACATGATCGATAATGGACGAACCAGTTTCTATGAAACTGATCAAGGGAGATGCACTTATTACGATCCCATAGAAAAATCGGTAAAGGGAAAATCCGTTCAGAAAAAATCTATAAATCTTAACCTTTTAAAATCTGCTGGAAATCTCATTAAGCGTCATTGGAGTGCCAGTTTGATTGATCTTGGCGACGATATTTTAAACGTGGAATATCATTCCATTCTACAACCCACATTAAATCCCATAGATGGCTCCATGCTGGAAATGATTCATCATGGATTGGAATTATTAGATTCGGGCAAATACAAGGCCATGGTTTTAGGGCACCAGGGATCCAACTTTTGCGCAGGAGCCAATTTGGCGGGAATCCTAAAATTCTGTGAAGATAAGGATTGGGACGGTTTAGAAAAAACAGTAAAAACATTTCAGGAATTGACGCAGGCTATTCGTTTTTTAAAAGCACCCGTTGTTGCTGCACCTTTTCAATTGACGCTTGGAGGCGGATTCGAGTTTATTGCTCCCACGGCACATCGTGTCGCCTCGGCCGAACTTTACATTGGTGCCGTTGAAGTGGGGGTTGGACTCATTCCCGGAGCAGGTGGCAACTTGAGATTGCTCTTGAATCTCATGGAAAATTCAAACAAAGGCGGACGAATGAATGCATTTCAAATTGCACAAACAGCCTTTGAAACCATTGGTTTTGCCAAAGTAGCCACCAGTGCCGATGAAGCAAAATTCCTGGGGTACCTTCTGAAATCCGACACCATTGTTCTAAACAACGAACAGCGAATTTGGTATGCCAAACAAAAAGCCATTGAACTTGCCGAAAATTATGAACCCCCAACTTTCAAAGATGATCTGAAACTCCCCGGAAGGGGTGGACGCACAGCCATGGCCATGGCTTTAAAAGGATTCAAAACTTCCGGAAAAATTTCCGAACACGATGAGCTCATCGGGAAAAAACTTGCCTATGTCCTGACGGGAGGGAACAAAGCAGGACTTACCAAATCAGTGGATGAGCAATATCTATTGGACATTGAACGGGAAGCGTTTGTATCACTTGCCGGAGAAAAACTTTCGCAAGACCGGATCAGTTACATGCTTAAGAAAGGCAAACCACTTCGTAATTGATCCAATTCCTTTCTGTTGACAAGTAAAAAAAGATCTCCCAAATAATGGGAGATCTTTTTTTACTATAATGGAGATACGGATTGGCGTATCTTTTTATAATAATTAAAAATGATATTCCAATCCAGCTTTCAAATGAGAAAAATCTTCCATCTCATAAAATTGAGTTCCTTCCTCTCCCATAAATTTTGAAACAGACACATTCAATTTCCAATTATCCATAGGCGAATATTTCGCCGATACACCCACCATAGATTGGGAGTCCTTCAAATCAATAAAGGTGTTCCCCTTGAGTTCCAGGGCATCATCAAAGTAATTGGCTGAAAGAGAAAAGGATAATCCTAAATCGGTAAATGATGCAAAGGGTGTGCCCATGCCGTGTTGGAATTCATCTTCTGTTATTATTCCATTAATCTCTGAGATTTCACTGCCAATAATCTGAAGAATAAGCATAATATCATTTTCAGTCGAGTATTCTACTTGTCCAGCAAATTGAATATAGGATGCGTCATTAATAGTTATACTATCAACTTCTGTAT
>CAYNPR010000105.1:0-5740 GCA_964399115.1 uncultured bacterium
ATTTCCATTACAAGTTCCGTCAATGTACTGGATCCATTCTGAGAGTGGACGGTTTCATAATCAATGTTGGCACTTGATTGAAGCACGACTTTCCATACACCAACAGAGTCCTGTAATACAGTAAAGAAATTGCGATCATTGCCATTTACTTTTTGGGATTGGATAGTAACCGTTTCTATTTCATCATCAGGATTATCATCTTCAACAACGATAATGCCCAGTATAGCGTTGGTTCCCTGTAGGTTTTCTGGAAGCTGCGCGACATCATTCTCATCGAAAATGACCCAGTTCATATAACCGCTAGGGTTAGCTGGCTCATTATCCGTGTAATTACCCGGAAGGGCAATGCTGGAATCATCACAACTCATACTGGTGATAACAGCAAGGATGCAGATATAATCAATAATGTGTTTATTTTTAATAATCATTGCTATCAATTCAAAAGATAAACATTCCTTTTGATATGTAATTTAAACAAATTCCTCTTTCTAGTATATGATTTTTGTAGTGCGAAAACAAGATTACGATGAATTATATCCCTTTATTACTACGCCAATACTACGCATAATTGTGAAATCTGCGGATTTTATTGTTATGCTTCATCATTCTGTAATATACAATATGTAGAGGAAAAGATAATTGAGCGATGATTGTTATTTGGGAATGTGAAATTAAATTATTAGGAGCAAATCCCACACTGAATGATTTGTTGAAACAAATCATTCAGCCATGAAATGATTTAATATGGCTTCTGCCAACGCTTCGGACAATAACGGCGGAACCGCATTTCCTATTTGCAAATTTCGCGCACTCCTACTGCCATAAAACTGGAATGAGTCTGGAAAACTTTGGATCCGGGCACCTTCACGCGTTGTAAGTGCTCTGGCTGCTTTGGGATGGATGCATCGTGAGGAGGACGGAGTTCCAAAATTTCTGGTTAAAGTAGTGGATGGACGATTCCACCATAGTCTACAGTAGGTGTTCCCGTACCCTGATTTTGGGCGGTGATATTCGGGAATGTCGCGGGGCGTACCACCATCCGGAAGAGCCTTCATAAGCGCTACCAAGTCCGGATTGTTGTTGGGTGAATTATGATCTTGAAGATTCGTGGGGGCTTTTTTTCTCATTTTTTTTGAAAAGTGTTTTGAGGCGGTGTCATATATTCAAATGATTCCGAATTGATGGGAATAAAAGGCAAATCACCAATGGCGTCGCCAACGGTCAAATAGGATAAAAGGGTATCATCTCCATGTGTGGGGGACGGGTATTCGAAATTCCTTTCCAAAAGCGTTCCCGTGATGATTACCCGTTTTCGGGATTGAGGTATGCCATAGTCCATGGCGTTCAATACAGGTGTTGCCATGCGGTAGGATAAAGAACGAAACAAGGATACGATATGCTCGTGAAGGCCATGCTTCATTGAAAGCAGTCCCGAAACGTTTTCATAGAGAAAAATTTTAGGCTTTAGATTTTGGATTAATCGATAGAATTCCTGAAACAATTTTCCCCTTGGGTCGTCCATCAGTCTTTTCCCGACAGTTGAATAGGCTTGGCAGGGCGGTCCGCCCACGACCACGTCAATGTCACCATCCTGCAGATTCAAATCGTGATATAGTTGTGATGGAGACAGTTCCTTTATGTCGCAGTTGTACATTTTAATATCGGGATGGTTTAGAGAATAGGCTGTAGCCATATCCGGAAGAATTTCGTTTGCGGCTACGATTTCAAACAGATCCTTTTTATAGAACCCATGCGAAAGTCCGCCCACACCAGCGAAAAGATCTATGATTTTCAATTTTTTCTTTTTTTGGATCAATCTAGAATTCTGGACAATTTTATTTTTCTGTTTTTTTGTATAAATAAATACGGGATTATCTACACATTGTCCACAGATACTGACTTTGTATTTCTTGGGGAATCAAGAAAGCAAATCTTCCGGTTTGATTGGCAGTTTCCTGATTCGTTTCCCTGTGGCGGCAAATACGGCATTGGCAACGGAGGGGGCAATTGGAGGCAGCCCCGGTTCTCCAACCCCTCCAGGCGGCTCCTTACTTTCGACAATATGCACTTCTACCTGAGGCATTTCATTTATCCGCAACACTTCAAATTCGTGAAAATTGCTTTGGGCCACTCCGCCTTTTTCAATGGTAATCTCTCCGTTCAGGGTGGCGGAAAGTCCATACACAATACTGCTTTCCATCTGGGCCTCTACAATGGAAGGATTTATCACCTGTCCGCAATCAACGGCACACACCACACGATGGACTTTAATGCCTGTGTCTTCTTGAACGGATACTTCTGCAACCTGGGCAACATAGGAACCAAAAGACCCATGACACGAAACGCCTTGAAAGATGCCGTTAGGCAATGGGTTGCCCCATCCCGCTTTTTGTGCTGCCATTTTTAATACTCCGGTACTTCGTGGTGAATCAACAAGGAGTTTTAAACGATACTGTACAGGATCTTCACCGGCTTCGAAAGCGAGTTCATCCATAAAGCATTCATTCGCATAAGCGTTCTGAGAATCATACACCGATCTCCACCAACCTACAGGTACATCCGTATTTGCCGATTTATATTCCACACGAATATTTGGGACTGCGTAGGGCAACTCCTTTGCCCCAGCCAATGCGACTACATCCAGCTTATCTTTAAAAGGGATTGGATATTTAAACATTTGTCCAAAAAGGATGGATGGCGCCACCACTTTATGGGTCCAGGCGATTGTTTCCCCGTTTTCATTTAGCCCTCCATTCAGGATATGTCGGGATGCGGGGCGATAATAATCATGACGCATATCGTCCTCCCTCATCCAGATTAGTTTTACGGGTCTGCCCATGTGCTTGGAAACTTCCAGACCATCGTTTACAAAATCATTAAAGGCACGTCGCCCAAATCCACCTCCAAGAAAAGTCACGTTCATTTCAATTTTGTCCATTGACAGCCCAGTTATCTCGGCCGCCTGCTTCTGAGCCGCATAGGGGAATTGGGTGGGCGCCCATATACGGCATCGATTCAGCTGAACATCCACAACGCAGTTCATGGGCTCCATGGTGGCGTGGGCCTGGAAGGGAACTTTGTATACAGCCTTTATGATCTTATTTGTTTTCTTTAATGCTTTTCTGGCATTGCCGTCATTTCTGCCTACGGCCCCTCTTTTTTCCCCTCGCTTCTTCAAATATTTTGCTATGGATTTACTATCCAAGTTTGCATTGGGGCCAGTATCCCATGTGACGTCCAGTGCTTTACGTCCCTTTAGGGCAGCCCAGGTGGATGTCCCCACAACAGCGATGCCATTTTCCACTTCAAATATATCAAGCACGCCATTGATCCGCTTTGCTTTGGAGTCGTTTATCGTTTTCAATTTCCCACCAAAAAAGGGACAACGGATAATAAAAGCATGAACCATATTTGGCAAATCAACGTCCATGGCATACTCCGCTGTGCCATTGACTTTAAGGGGCGTGTCCGTTCTGGGAATATTTTTTCCAACAATACGAAAATCACCAGGATCTTTCAGTGAAATGTTTTTAGGCACTTTTAGCTCCGCCGCTAATGCGCATAATTCACCATAGCTCAATTTTTCTCCACTTGTGCGATTCAGGATAAAACCCTTATCCGCATCGCAATTCCCCTTGGGAATCGACCACTTCTGGGCTGCCGCTTCTAAGAGCATTTCTTTAGCGACTGCCCCCGCTTCCCGTAATTTTTTCCAGGATGATCGTATAGATGCGCTACCGCCCGTTCCTTGTTTGCCGAATCGATCTTTGTCAACAGGCGCTTGAATAACTTGGACCTTTGACCAATCCAATTCCATTTCCTCAGCGATGATCATAGGCAGGGACGTCCAAACGCCTTGGCCCATTTCCGACTCGGCTACGGATATGGTTACCGTGTTATCAGGGCGGACAGTTATCCAGGCATTGGGATTAAAAGCTATGTCAGATACCGCGTTTCCAGCCAAGAGTTTATTTTTAAACGGCAAATGAAAACCAATCACCAATCCCGTTCCGGCGGTAGACACAATTTTAATGAAGTCTCTCCGGTTTATTATGGTTTTTTCAGCCATGTTTTGTTTCCTTTGCTGCGCGGAGAACTGCTTTCCGGATACGCTGATATGTACCGCAACGACATATATTCATTTTTAAGGCAGTGTCTATATCATCTTGGTTTGGATTGTTATTCCTGGTTAAAAAAGCTGCTGCGGTCATGATCTGACCGGATTGGCAATAACCACATTGGGGAACATCCTCTGCGACCCAGGCTTTTTGTACTGGATGGTCGGAATTCATCGACAATCCTTCAATGGTCGTTATTTCTTTGCCTTGGGTGTTTTCGACAGCGGTGATGCAGGACCGCGTTTCTTCTCCGTCCATGTGAACGGTACAGGCACCACAAAGGCCACGACCACAGCCGTATTTGGTTCCAGTAAGTTTTAGATGATCCCGCAACACCCAAAGCAGGGGGGCATCACCATCTGTATCGATTTGTTTTTTATCACCATTTATATGAATTAAAAACTTTGGCATATTATAATTTACTAGTTAAAAAGGCATACTTAGAATTAACTGTTTATCAGACAATTTTTGGTGATGGCTTATAGATATAATAAACACCTAAAAGCAGGTATAGGGGGTTGTTTATAATTCCGCTTGAGCTGCAGCCAATCGTGCAATAGGCACGCGGAATGGAGAACAACTTACATAGTCCAATCCGTTTTCCTTGCAAAAATGAATGGAAGCGGGATCACCTCCATGTTCCCCGCAAATTCCAATCTTAAGGGAAGAATTAATTCCTCTCCCATATTTAACTGCCATGGATACAAGTTTTCCCACGCCACTCACATCCAGACTTTGAAATGGGTCTTGCGGAAGAATATTTCGCTCCAAATAATTTGGAAGAAACGACCCAATGTCATCACGGCTGAACCCATAAGTGGTTTGGGTCAAATCGTTGGTTCCGAAGCTGAAAAATTCCGCATGCTCCGCAATTTCATCCGCAGTGAGACAAGCCCGAGGCAATTCAATCATGGTCCCAACCAAATAATCGAATGAAACATCGGATTCCTTTAATACGGCTTGAGCTATGGAACGAATAATTTTTTCCTGATCTTGAAATTCCGTAACAGTTCCCACCAGGGGGATCATGATTTCCGGTAAAACGGATATATTCTCTTGGGTCAATTCCGCAGCCGCTTCCAAAATAGCTCTTGTCTGCATTTCTGTAATCTCCGGATAAGCGATACCCAACCGGCATCCACGATGGCCCAGCATGGGATTGAGTTCATGAAGCCCTGCAATTCTTTTTTCCACTTTGGATTTGTCCAATCCAATATGATCAGCCAGTTCCTGAACCTGTTTATCCGTCAAGGTCATGAATTCGTGGAGAGGAGGATCCAACAACCGAATTGTAACAGGCTTTCCTTCCATGGTTTTTAAAATGCCTTTAAAATCATTTTTTTGATAGGGCAACAATTCCATTACGGCGGATCGGCGATCCGTTTCGTTGTCCGCCAAAATCATTTTACGAACAGCTAGAATTCGTTCTTCATCAAAAAACATATGCTCTGTTCGGCACAGACCAATTCCTTCAGCGCCAAATTGAATCGCCTGAGCCGCATCGGCAGGCGTTTCTGCGTTGGTTCTAACCTTCAGGGTACGCATCTTGTCCGCCCAAGCCATCAAGTCCTTGTATTCTTCGTGTGTATCCGGATCCGCTGGAATGAGATTCAACTGTCCTT
>CAYNPR010000106.1:0-5643 GCA_964399115.1 uncultured bacterium
TTGGATTGCCCAAAAACCAACCCAATAAACAATAGCAGTGATAAACGCTTAACCATACTCAAATCTACCCATCATCTTATATACAAACAAAAAACCCCACAGGAAAATCTAATGTTCTAACATAGTCTAACTTTTTTGTGTATTTAATGGCTTTGTATGGTTTCTCTGACGAGAAAATATTCTAAATATTAAAGTACCCCGGACAGGATTCGAACCTGTGACCCACAGCTTAGAAGGCTGTTGCTCTATCCAGCTGAGCTACCGGGGCATAAATCACATAATCCATTTAAAAAGATAATTTTAACTTACTGAGATAAGGAACAGTGTCATTGAAAAAAACGCAAAAAACACCTAAAATTTCCTCGTCGAGAGCCCGTCGAGAAAATTCTTGACTCTTACCGACGAGAATGTGTACACTCACCGTCGAGAGGAATAGAGAATTAACTCTATCCACTACCAAAAACCAAATCAAACAACAAATTCCAGGAGGAATTAAATGGCTGAAACAGTTGCCAATACTGGCGTAAGTAAAGAAAAAGGATATTTGTATTATCTGGGCAAAGATGGGAATGTCTGGCGTTCTCAGATGGCTCGTGCGGGTAAAGGCGGTGGAAATGCTCAAAAAGTTGCAGATGCTGGCGTTACTCGTGAATCTGGATATCTGTATTTCATCGACAAAGGCGGAAATGTTGCTCGTGCACCGATGGCCAGAGGACGTAAATAATTCTCACCATCAATAAAAAAAAGGCTCTCTTTTCGAGAGCCTTTTTTTTTATACAATTATCAAAAAGTTCCTTACATTCTAGGGGTTGATTGTCCGCAATTTCCGAGGTAAGATCACTCCATAAAATAGAATTATTATGAGAAAAGTAATTATATACGCCATAATACTAATGTTTTTCCCCCCCATGGAAGGCGGTGGACTGCAACCGTTATACGCCAAAAATTTATCATCCGCCAATAAAACGGAGAATCAGGACAGACCAACTGTTGATAAATCGTCCACAAAAGTATCCTCCAGAAAAAATATTGAATCAGTTATTCCGGTCAAGCGGATTCCCGAGGGATGGGTTTTTAGGGATGAATTGTTGGCTTCATGGTCAACTAACCTACCAGCGGTGTTGTCCATCATACCAGATACAACGGTGGAAGTGGTTTATCACGATGAAAAACGTACGACCAGTGACGGAATTGTTCTACCCATCAAACGTGCATCCGTGGAATTTCAGTACACTTCACGATTGACCCATGAACAAATGAAACTTGAATTTGTAAACGTCGACTTTATTTACAGCACCACAAACAATAATGATTCCCACTATATCCTTGAAAAAATCACCAAAAAGATTAAACTCAAGGATACGGGATTCCCGCAATTGGTCACCGATGATATTATCAGGCATAAGGTATTAATGGAATACGGTACGCCAAAGGAATTCGATGGTGTGTGGCACATTTATCATGATAATCAATCAACTTATAAAGTCCGCAAGTTGGATGAACGGAATTTGAAGTTGGAAATGGGTAGTATAAAAGTGGCAGAAAAACTTGATAAAGCAATTGACGACACTTATTCCAAACAAGGTATCGAATTCAAAAAACGTGTGATGGTTCAAGGTATTGATCTATAAGCCGTGACAAAATTTCAATTTCGAAAAAGGCCTTTTACAGGCCTTTTTTTATTATATCTTTTATTTCTCTCAAGTGTCCTAAGTCAGGATTTCCGCCCCGTCATATCCTCTGTGGAATTCTCAGGAAATGACAAAACCCGGAATTATATTATTGAGCGGGAAATCCAGCATCCTGTAGACATAAATCTGGATAGTTCTCTAGCAAAAGAAGACCTATACCGGTTGGAAAACCTGGGTCTTTTCAGCGAAATAACCTGGCAGGCCATTCCACTGGAAAACGGCACCGCTATTTTGGAATATCGGATCATTGAATCAATGCAAAGAACACCGCCAGTTCCGGTACCGATCTATGAGGAAGATACCGGTTGGTCATTGGGAGGCGCATGGGTTATAAACAATTTTCGCGGTAGGAATCAAATGTTGGTTCTGGGTGGTATGGTAGGCGGGCAGAATACATATGGAATTAATTTTTTAGACCCCTGGATGTTCGGCAACCATGTTTCAGTCTATACCGACATAGGTAAAAAATTGTATAGCCACAATTTCTTGGAGATGGATGTGGAAGTGAATTCTTTCCAACTGACGTTAGGTAGATGGTTTGGCGAAACCATTAAAGTATCTGCAGGGTTTGAATTGGAATCAAAAACATTTTCCAATAAAAATGAAACAGATTCATTTTATTACTTTGCACCCGATTTGACTCTGAAATACGATACACGGGACATTTACTGGAATCCTGGTAAAGGAATTTTAATCTCTCATTATTTTTATAAAATGATTGGAATTGATCCTTCGGAACATTCTCTATTGATTTGGCGACAATCCTATTCCTGGTTTAAGAAAATAAATCAATCATCGAAAAAATTGGTTTTAGCCTTAAACACTACGTTCTACGGAAAATGGGGTGATAAGCAAAACGTGTGGCGAAATTATTTTGGAGATTCCTTCACAGTACGGGGATGGGCTTTGCCAACTCGGGATTTGTTCAGGTCTGGAGAAGAGTCATTCAGATTTGGGTATGAATACGTTCATGGAACCATTGAGTTGAGAAAAGATATTATTCCAAAATATGCCACTGATTATGGTGTTGAATTTGGTTTGAATTTAGTGGGCTTTATAGATGCAGGCGTTGTTGCAGACGATTGGAATAGCCTAAAAGACCAAATTCTTATGAGCGGTACAGGGTTCGGAATACGTATTCCAATGCCCATAGTTAATGTTTTTAGGCTTGATGTGGGTTGGGGTTACCGGGATGGAAAATTCAATTCACCATCGATTCACTATGGTTTCGAGCAGAAGTTCTAGGATTATTTTTTTAAAATCATCGCTTTTTCGAACCTATTTTCATCACCGTTGCGAAGCCTGGCAATATTAGTCCGATGGGTGTAGATCACAAAAAACGGCACAAACAGGCTAAAAACCAGCAGTGACAATTCGGCTGGCTCAATCCCTAAAATAGGCAATACAAGTAAAAATACAGGGAGTGAAGCGCTGGCAATCATGGAGCCTAGAGAAACATAACCCGTAAACATCAGTGTAATCACAAAGATCAGGATGCAGAGCGGCACAGCAATGGGGAACATTGCAATGAGCATCCCTGCTAAGGTTCCTACCCCTTTTCCGCCTTTAAATCCAGCAAAAATCGTATATGTATGGCCCAGAACGGCACAGAATCCGCATAATATCTGCAAAAGCCCCAAATCCGGCAGGGGCGTAGACTCAAAAAACGTCTTAGCAAAAAAGGACGCTGGCAGCCATCCCTTAAACACATCAAAGGTAATAACAATAACAGCAGGTTTCCAGCCTAAGACACGAAAAACATTGGTACCGCCTGCATTACCACTGCCGTGTTCACGAATGTCAATACCCCTAGTGAGTCTCCCCATGATTATACTGGTTGGAAATGAACCCATGACATAACTGGAAAACAAAATCAGAATCAGGATTAAAGTGGGATTATCCATTAAAACCATCGTTTAAATTTTGGACAGCAATTACCAAAGCGCTTAGCCCAGCGTGAACTGCCAGGGCTGGTCCAATCTCAGTTGAGATCACTTTGTCAGCACCCAAAATTTTTTAAAACAGCTTTTGATTTTTCTGGAATTTCAGGTGCATTTCCGTGGGCTAACCCAACCCTGAATGGATCGATGAAGACGGGGTCCGTCAATGTATCTGATTTGCATCAGTCTCTCTAAGGTAGCGGATTCTCTTCAGGAGCCAACATTCCGCCAGAGATGATTGTTTTGAGTCCCTCTTCGACAGACATGCCGGTGGGAATCGTGTCCGCTTGGGGAATCATGAGGAAGAATCCGGATGTGGGGTTTGGCGTTGTTGGAACAAAGAGATGATAGTAGGGGACGCCATCTTCCGAGGTTGATTCTCCACTGATGAAGGCCATTGTCCACAATCCTTCTCTTGGATATTGAATATAGATCGCTCCTTCAAACGTTTCGGCCGTTCCTTTTGTGAACGTATCCGTGATTTGCTTCAGCGTGGTGTATATGGTGTTAACGATCGGAACTTTTGTGAGAATGTGTTCACCCAGATTAAATATTTTTCTCCCAAGAAAATTGGTGACAACCAAACCCAAAAGATAAATCAGAATCAAAGTAAGCAGAATTCCGAGTCCTGGAATTTCAAACTCAATTTTTTTCAACATGGGAGCAGATATTTTTTCAAGAGTCACGAAAAGAAATTTCAGAACAATGTATGTGAGATAGATGGGGAACAAGGCCGCTATCCCAGCAAAGATCTTTGATTTAAGATTTTGTATAATTGGACTCATGTGGCTATGAAATTAATTCCGTAAAAGTTCGAAAAAAAATTGTTACGACAAAAATTCACAATCTTCGTGTTTCAGCAAATCCATTTTTAGATCCAATCCACCACCGTATCCCCCAAGGTCGCCATCTGATCTAATGATTCTGTGGCAAGGAATGATAATGGGAATCGGATTTCTGGCATTGGCGGATCCAACCGCCCGAACAGCCTTTGGGCTACCGACTCGGGAAGCGATTTCCAGGTAAGATGCGGTGGATCCGAATGGAACTTTTCCGACTTCTTGAAGCACTTTTTTATAAAAGGGTGGGGCATCCAAGTCTATTGGGACGGTGAACATATCCCGTTTGCCTGTAAAATATTCTTGGAGTTCGTCCAGGGCTTGGTTCAAGATTTTCGATTGGTTTTTAGGCAGGGTTTCCATTTCATTAAAAATTACATCATTTGGCAGATGGATATGGTGAACACCTTTTGAATTTGTTCGAACACCGAGAGTGCCGAGTGGCGTATCTAATTTTGAGAATTCATTCAAAATTGAAGCGCCCCATGTATGGGGCGCGAGATATCATTATCATTTTCATTTTAGGTAAAGTTATTTTTTTTCAGAGCTCATTTTTATTATGACGGGGCTTGCAACAAAAATGCTCGAATACGTTCCTACGATTACGCCAATAATCATGGCAAAGGAAAATGAATGGATGACCTCACCCCCTACAAGAAACAGAACCAGCACAACAAAAAAAGTCGTCAATGAAGTGATTATGGTTCTACTCAAGGATTCATTGATACTTTGGTTGACTACCATATCCATCGTTGATTTTTTCAGCGCTTTAAGATTTTCACGTACCCGGTCAAAGATGACGATTGTATCATTGAGTGAATAACCGACAATGGTTAAAAATGCAGCTACAATGGCCAGTGAAATTTCATAATCCAAAATGGAAAAAATTCCCAATGTGACCAATATGTCGTGGCTCAAAGCCATGATTGCACCCACAGCAAACTTAAATTCAAACCGAAAGGATATGTAAATCAGGATCAATAACAGTGCCCAAATGATCGCCATGACGGCATCACCGCTCAATTCCGCGCCGATCTTTGGTCCAACCTTTTCAATGGACAAAATAAAATCATTTTCATCCTCTGGAACACGGTTCGGAAATGCATTAGCCATATTGTCTACGAATTTTTGTGGAAATTGATCCGGTTCATCTTCAAGGCTTGGAATTCGAAC
>CAYNPR010000107.1:0-5612 GCA_964399115.1 uncultured bacterium
TGCGGCGAAACTAATGTTTTCGAAGATTGATGCTGAAGGAAATACGGAGATTGGTTGGAATCCGAATGGCAACGGTTTGAGTGATGCATCATTTGATTCCCGTCATTTACAAGTGAAAAAAATTGATGAGAATACTGGCGTATTGGCTGTATGGATCCAGGATGGAAATTTTGCCGACATACGAGCTCAGGGTATAGATTGGAGTGGAAATGTTCTTTGGTCTGAGGGTGGCATTATAGTGAGTGATGCCGATAATGATCAGGGTAATATTTCATTTGATTTTAATGAAGATTTCACCAAATCCTTGATTGTATGGGAAGATTTTAGAAATGGATCCGATTATGAGATCATTGGACAAGTTCTGAACTTGGGCGATGGTTCCATTAGTGGAGATCCCGTACAGTTCAGTGCAGATACGACAAACCAATACAATCCCGTCGTTGCTTCAATCATGGAGAATGAGTTTCTTATCGTCTGGGAAGATGAACGGGGTTATTATAATGAGGATCCGCTGCTGATCAATGGTGTAGATCTCTATGGTTCCGGATATAAGATCGGGCAGGGGATGACAACGGAGATCAATGGAATCCCAATCTGTGTTGCCTACCACAAGCAACAGAATGTGAGCGTGACACGTCACACAGGGGAAGAATACTTTTTGGACTGGATTGATTATAGGAGTTCCGGGAAGGAAGACCTTGCGAATTATTACGGTAGGACCCTCATGAAAGCTGAACTGCTGGAAAATCATCCAGAGTGTAACTGTGGAGTGCCAACGGAATTTACTCTTAAATCGGCCTATCCGAACCCGTTTAACGGAAAAGTAAATTTTGACTTTACCATGCCTGCCGGCGAAGCTATTGAGTTTAGGATATATGATATCGGAGGCAGAGTCGTTTCCGATAAATTGGTACTACCGGGATTCGGAGGAAACTATCGGATTAGTTGGGATGGAAAAGGGAATGATGGGAATCTGGCGCCCAGCGGAATATATTTCTATGAGTTCAATACAAAACATATAATAGGAAAGGGTAAGATAACTTACTTAAAGTAATGCATGAAATATGTATTACTCATAATATGTATCGGTTTTATATCCGGACAAGTTTTGGATCAGCGATTCCATACCACGGAAGAGATTTACAGTCTCCTTGATTCTTTGAATCAACTGGAAGAATTGGATGGTTGGTTTCATCTGGATACGATCGGTTATTCCACCCAGGAAAATATCCCCATTCTTGCAGTCAAAATTTCCGACAATGTGGATCTAAAGGAAGATGAACCCAGAGTTTTATTTGTGGGGCAGGTTCATGCTGAAGAGATACTGGGTATAGAAATAGTTCTCGACTTGATTAACAATCTTCTTTTTCCAGATGCCAGCATATATACCCATATGAATATTTTAAAGGAAAACCTGGAGATCTGGCTTGTCCCTACAGCAAATCCTGAAGGATTGAATGTGGTCCATGAAGGATTGGACGTGAGTTATCGTAAAAATAAACGGGATCTTTCGCCGGATGGGCCATTCCCGAATGGAATATTCGATTATGATCCATCCATCGGGAATGACATCGATGGGGTGGATCTGAACAGAAACTTTGGTTTTAATTGGGCCTTCGGAGATACATTTCTTGAGCCGGATAACTCTGATTATGCATCTCATTACGACTATTACAAAGGTGAAGAGCCCTTTTCAGAAGGAGAAGCCGTTGCCATTCGGGATTTGGCGCTTGATAATGACTTTGTCTTTTCCATTGTATGGCACAGTTCCCGATCGGGAAATCTGTCGGAAAAAGTGTTTACATCCTGGCGTTGGGAAGAAACGAAAGATTCTCCGGATTTGAGTATGATGAAATCCATCGCGGATGATTTTGCAGGGCTTATGGATACGGAAGACGGTACAGGCACCTATCTGTCCGTGTACAGCGGATCCAGAAATGGGAAACTTCACGACTGGTTTTATCGAGAGACAGGCTGTATTCAATATCTGGTGGAGTGCGGTACGGCCAATCTCCAGCCGGATAGTGCTCTTATTGAAAATACGATTGATCGAACCAAACCAGCCATGGTGTATCTTATGGATCGAGCCATTGGCTATCATACAGCCGGACAGGAATGCAATTGCTCCCAAGTCAATGGGATTGTTTATGATGCTTCCACAAACCAACCTATGGAAGGTGCAATTGTTGAAGTCATAGAACACTCCGGATCGGTTCTCAAACCCCGTTTAACGGATGAATTTGGCCGATATCGCCGTATCCTGGATGCGGGAACATATACATTTTTCATTCAAGCAGAAGGATATTTACCACAAGAGAACACTTACACAGCGAATAACAGTGGGATTAATGAGCAGGATATTCATCTGGAACCAGCACCTATCCACACCTTGAATCTAATCCTGGAGTTCATCCCAATGCCCGTTGCTTTGGTTGCAACAATTTCCAATCACTTCGGAATAGATTCTGTCTGGATCTCCTATGATCCTGGCGGAAGTTCTTTTGAACTTTATGAAGGTAATTACACCATTAATATACCAGGAGAGTTTGATTGGATACCTTGGGAAAGGACCGTTTATTTGAATCAGGATTTAAACATGACGATTCCAATAGATTATGGTTCACCTGTCCAACTTAGTGGTTCCTGGCCCTGGGAAAATGCTGAAGGGCCATGGATGGCTGGGAATGTAGTTCTGCGTTCACAGGAAAACCCCTATTATGAAAATGGTGATTCTGTTTTATCGGCTCAATGGATGGAATCTGGTCTTGTGGATATTTCCGGTACGAATCGTGTCGTCGTTGCTTTGAATCACAAATTCGAAACGGAGTGGGATCATGACCCAATTATACTTTCTATATTGGATGATAATGACAATATTTTTGGAATGAAATCCTGGACAGGAGAACGCTGGGGAGATTATGAAAGAGATTTTGTTACTGCTCTTTCCGAATCTACCTTTACCCAGGTTAAAGTTCGATTGGAATTTATGCCGGATCAAACTGTGAATTACCGGGGTTGGGAACTGCAGGATCTGAAATTGTATTCCATTCACGACGAATACCTAGATGTCGCGATCAGTACAGGCGGTGTTTCACCAAAAATTCCCATGAAGATAAACGGTATTTTTCCTAACCCCTCCAACGGCCAATTTCAACTGAACGTTGCCAATTATCCCGGCGGAAGGGGAAGCATAAGCGTCTTCAATCTTTTGGGTCAGGAGATCCTGTCCTTTGAGTTGAAAAATTTATCTCAGGGAAGACATTATTTGGATTTGAACCTTAATAAACTAAGTAGCCGTCCCGTAAGTTCGGGGATGGTTATTGTACAATTGAAAACAGAAAAAGAGCAAGCGGTCAAAAAATGCGTATTACTAAAATATTAATTTTATCTTATACGGCAATTTCTCTTCTTTTCGGTGAAGGGGTCACTTTTCGAGGAAAAACCAAGGATCAATTGATGGGTCAGGCAATCCCACTTGCATTTGCCAATATGATAACCAATAACTATAATATTCTTCCGTCTCAGATTAATCCACAGCGCGGGAGTTTTTTGATTATCGCTCCCGATGGAATCATGAACTATCTTGGAGATTTTGTAGCATTTAAAAATTCCCAAGGGTATGATGTAGATGTTGTATCCCTTTCGGAAGCGGGAGGGTCTGCGACAACCGTAAAGACAACAATTGAATCTAAACTGGCGGAAGATCCCATGCTGGAATATGTGTTGTTGATTGGAGACGTAGACGGTTTTGCCGCATTCCCATCCTTTTATTATGGACCGGATAATGATGTATCGGATCAGAAATACACACACATCATCGGAGGAGATAACGTTCCCGATGTTTTTATCGGGCGTCTTTCCATCGATTCGTTGTCCGATTTCGCCGTAATCCTTTCAAAAACAATCAAATATGCTCGTGATCCATTAGCGTATAATTCAGGTTGGCTTGACCGTGGCCTCATTGTAGCTGGAAATTATTCGAACACTTATCCAATTCCCATCACGCCGAAATGGACGTCCTATTGGCTCCGGGATGAACTCTTGGATTATGGCTACAGTCAGATCGACACGGTCTTTTACCCACCAGTACAACAGGGAGCACCTTATATTATACAATCCATAGACAATGGGGTTGGGATCGTGAATTATCGTGGCTGGGGCGACGCAAATGGCTGGCACTATCCTGAATTTCATGTGGATGACGTAAATGACTTGAACAATGGCTGGCTTACACCGGTTTTCATGAGCTATGTCTGTAATTCCAATGATTTTGCCAATAATGTGGATCCATGTCTGTCCGAAGCGGTTCTTCGTGGCGGAACTCCAACGGTACCAAAAGGTGGTGTTGCATTTATTGGTCCATCTGACCTTCACACCAGCACAAAATTCAACAATGTTATCAATGCCTACATGTACGATGCCATGCTGAACCATGATGTGTTTGAACTGGGACCAGCCATGCAGGCGGGACAGTCGGGATTACTCAAGGAATTCCCGGCACAAAATGGTCTTGGTGAAGCGCAGGAATTTTATGCTCATGTGTATAATATTTTAGGCGACCCTTCACTCCAGGTGTATGTGGATACACCAAATCAATTCACAATCAATGTTGAAAGTGTGCAGACAAATGATGGACTTGTTGATCTGATTTTAACTGATCTTGCAGGCAATACGGTAAACAATGCAGTGATCAGCGTTATGGATGATGGTGAATTATTGTCGAAAGGGTTAACGGACAATAATGGCCGTTTTATATCGAGTGTGAGCGTGTCCGGCGTTTCCCAGTTGGAAGTGTATGCCAATAAGGGTGGATTTATTCAAGGCCATGCGAGTGCCGTCATTCAATCTGCTAGTTCCGATCTTTCTATTTCAAACATGACCGTTCAAAGCGAATATGGAAGCGATAGACCGGCACTTGGGGAATTAATCAACTTTACATTAGAATTGGAAAATAATTCCGGGAGTTCCACCGATGCTTTTACAGGAGAAATCGTTTTTTCGAATGATGTTGAACCCAATTCATTTTCAGTGAATGTTCCCGGTATGGGATCTGGAGAGAATGAAAGTTTAAACAGTATAGAATTCAGAGTTTATTCAGCTTCAATAGGAAGTGCCGTTCAGGGACAATTAAACGATCAGAATGGAAATACAATTTGTGAATTTGTAATTGGAGTGGAGTTACCGGTGTTTGAGGTATCGTTTGAAAACAATGTTTCTCCGAATTCTACTTTTGACCCTATTCTTTCAGTTACAAATTTTTCGGATGCAACGTATTCTGATATTGGATTATCAATCTCAAGCCTTGTTGACGAGGCTATGGTAACACCGGATGGTTCGCCGGATCAGTATTCAACTTTTTCACCTTTTGAGACCTTGTCGCAGGAAACAAATTATGACGTTTCAATCGATGACGTCGCTTATGGCAGTGATATAACGTTTGTAGTGGAGTTTGAAAAGAATGGGAATGTGATATTTAGCCGGGAAGTTCCTTTACATATTGCACCTGCTTCGGAAAATCTACCCGTTGCACCAAGCGATTACGGATATTGGGCTTATGATGATACGGATGTTGGATTTGATCACACACCTACATTTAGTTGGATTGAACTGGA
>CAYNPR010000108.1:0-5601 GCA_964399115.1 uncultured bacterium
GGACTGATCATCGGGGAACTCTATGAGTTCAAGGATCAGGATGTTGCCTTTGGGCAGGACACGGATGAGATTGTAATGGATATCTGTGGTGATTTGGATATTCCCATCGTGTCCAATTTCCCCTGCGGACACGGGGCCTACCAGGCCACCCTGCCCATTTCCATTCCGGTTATACTAAATGCAAATGACCAAAAAACACATCTCAAACTGCTGGAATCAGCAGTGGTAACGGATAGCTAGATGCTGAACTATATCTGGTTTGGTATGATGCTGATCGCCGTGGTGGTAGGTACCATCACAGGCAACATAGACGCTGTCACGGAAGCGGCAATCAGCATGGCAAAAACTGCGGTGGGAATCGCCATCGGCCTCATCGGAATTATGGCCTTATGGCTGGGAACGATGAAAATTGCCGAAGAATCCGGGTTGATCCAGATCATCGCCAGAGCTTTGCGGCCTATTACCATCCGCCTATTCCCCGACGTTCCGGAAGATCATCCTGCCATTGGTTCGATTGTGCTCAACATGGCAGCCAACATCCTGGGTTTAGGCAATGCGGCCACTCCCTTGGGACTGAAAGCTATGGAAGAGCTTCAGGAACTGAACCCCAATAAAGATACGGCCACCAACGCCATGTGCACTTTCCTAGCCATCAATACTTCCAGCGTACAACTGATCCTCCCTGCGACCGTTGTGGCGCTTATGGGTGCGGCATCAAACCAGATATTTATTACCACACTTATTGCAACCGGGCTATCGACAATAGCGGCAATCATAGCTGTCAAAACACTGGAAAAAATGAATCGTTTCAAGATTCATCAGGAAGGTTCCGATGATTGATACACTGGTGGAATTTACCAACGAATTGTCCCGCTATATTATTCCCCTGCTGCTGGTGGGGATTCCTTTCTATGGCTTGGCAGTAAAAAAGGTCAAGGTCTACGAATCCTTCGTGGAGGGAGCCAAAGATGGATTCACCATTGCGGTACGAATTATTCCCTATCTGGTAGCGATCCTAGTAGCTATTGGCATGTTTCGCGCCTCCGGTGCCCTGGAGATACTTTTGACCTTTCTTTCTCCATTATTAAATGTTATCGGTTTTCCACCTGAAAACCTGCCCTTGGCCCTGATGCGACCGCTATCTGGAAGCGGTTCTCTGGGTTTGTTGACAGAATTGATCAATCAACATGGTCCGAATTCATTGATCGCCAAAATCGGGGCTACTATGTTTGGGTCAACGGAAACCACCTTTTACGTACTGGCTGTTTATTTTGGTTCAGTAGGAATCAAACGATCCCGGCATGCCCTGGTAGCGGGGCTCATTGCAGATGCAGTTGGTATTATAAGTGCAGTTTATGTGTGCCGGCTGTTATTTGCCTAAAATATTCATGACACATCAGAGTTTACCAAAGAAAATCATACTGGCTTTATCTAGTTTGATATTAACAGGATCACAATCCTTTTACGGGATGTGAAGATTATCATCTGTTCATTAGAAGGGAAACAAGTGAAAACACTTGTTGATGAAGAATTATTCCCCGGTTATTATCCTTACAAATGGGGTGGGAAAAGTAATTCAGGGAATCAGCAATCTTCAGGTATTTATTTTTGCTCCTTATTATGGAAAGATGAGATCATGGATACAAAATAAATCATTTACGTCAAATAAATTTTATAATCCTAATTACTTTATCTGAGATTAGGGCTACGCCCATATTCACAGCAACGGATACAATGATAAACCAGGTCCATGCCAATCCAATCTGCTTTAAATAAAAAACAATTATACAGCTTGAAATAAGGCCTATGATCAAACTTGCTGGGCGAAACGAATGATCAAGTTTACTCAATAGGAAAAGACCCAATAGCCCTCCATAGGTGAAGGACGCAATCTGCAGTCCCATTACAACAATAGCAGAGTCTCCTTCATCAAATATTAAAGCAATTACAATCAGTACTACTGCCCAGATCAAACTAACCATCCGAGATTTCTGAAGCGTTGCTTCCCCGCTAAACCAGTCCGTAATGGTAGATGAAGCCAAGGAATTGATGGAAGAACTGAGCGTTGACATTGCCGCAGACAGGATTCCTGCTAATAATAGTCCTTTCAAACCAACCGGTAAATGTTCCACAATAAAGGTTGAAAATTCTCGGTCCTTTTCCATTGGAATTCCACCCATAAAAGAATAGATCAAAGAGCCCGCCAATAGAAAAACAGCAAACTGCAAAAACACGAAAAAACCGCTTCCGATCATGGCTTTCCTTCCAGAAGACAGGTCCCGAGTCCCCAAAACCCGCTGGACCATCATATAATCTGCACCATGAGATGAAAATGATAGAAATGCCCCTCCAATGACTGCAGTAATGAATAGGTAGGGATCCGTGAAAAGATCACCAGTGAAATTCAGAAAAGCAAGCTTATTGCCTTCAGTCAAAGTAGAAAAAGTTTCTCCAACGGTACCATCCGTATTGGCAAGGATATAGAGAATAGTGATCAAACCGCCGAATAAATACAATACAAATTGAAAACTATCGATCCAAACGATGGCCCTGATCCCTCCCAATAATGAATATACCAAAGTCACAACACCAATGACCAAAACAGCCAAAGGCAATGACCAACCCGTCACAACTTGCACGATGACAGCAGTGGCCAAAAAGCGGATTCCGTCCGCCAGGATCCGAGTGACCAAAAAAACACCTGATGCCACTTTTTGTATCTCTGGACCAAATTTCTGTCCCAGAACTTCATAAATGGACGTCACGCCTAAATTGAAATATTGGGGAAGTAAAAAAATGCTCACCAATATCCGTCCGATGATGTATCCGATTGCCAATTGAAGAAACAACCAATTTCCCCTGTAAGCAATCCCGGGAATACTGATAAAGGTCAATACAGACGTTTCTGTAGCTACAATGGAAAACATGGCTACTATCCAGGGCAGGCTCTTTCCGCCCAAAAAATAATCTTTTGTCGATCTGGTGGATCGGCTTTGATACCAGCCAAAAACCACGAGACTTAAAAGAAACAGGACAATTATAAGTGAATCAATCCAGTGGAGCATTTTTTTGCTTTAGTTTAACCAAATATTTATGATTAATGTTCGTCCACAGCCCAACGCGGTTTCCACTTTAGGTTTGGATTCTTTTCAGTAAAACCAAGTGTCTCATAAATACCTGAATGGATTCGCTGCTGCCATTCGAAATATTTTGGCTTTTTCCAAGATCGATTTGGGTGCACTGCATTGGTCAGTAATATGATAATAATTTTGTTATCGGGGTCAATCCAAAGAGATGTCCCGGTAAAACCGGTATGTCCAAAACTGGAGTCACTCAGGTAAACTCCACCCGATGCTTCGTCTGATGGACTATCCCATCCAAGGCATCTGGAGCTCCCATCCACCACATTGGCCCGTTGTGTAAATAATTCAACAGTCTCAGGTTTGAAAATACGTGTCCAGCCGTAAATACCTTTGTTCAGCATCATCTGTGAAAACCGTGACAAGTCTTTTGCCGTTGAGAACAGCCCTGCATGACCGGCAATACCGCCAAGGCTATATGCATTTTCATCGTGGACAAATCCATGGATCAATTGACCTTCCGGCGATATTTCAGTGGGGACAATTCTGTGCAGTTTTTCATTGGGAGGACGATATAATGTTGAACTCATACCCAAAGGTTCAAAAACAAGAGAATCCACAAAAAGATCCAGTGAAATACCACTAATCCTTTCAATCAGTTTTCCAAGTGTGATCAAACCGACGTCGGAATAGAGACTGGTATCGCCAATCCCAAAAATAGGTTCCGTATTAAACACACTATCCAGACGGGTTTGTTTTGTGCCCTCCATCTTAAAATAGTGTTTAAAAGCCGGTAAACCCCCAGTATGTGTTAACAGATTACGAACGGTAATACTTGATTTTTGGTTGTAGAACTTTTTTTGTTTACCGTTAAATTCCGGTAAATACTTTACTACTGGATCATCCAAGTTTATTTTCTGTGTATCGACCAATTTCATAACGGCGGAGGTTGTAGCTATTACTTTAGTAATGGAAGCTAAATCAAAAATATCACTAGTGCGTGTTTCTCTTATTTTTTTATAGGTGTGGTAGCCAAATGCTTCTTTAAAAAATATTTTCCCATCCTTAGATGCTAGTAATACGCCACCGGGCCACGCATTATCTTGGACTGCTTCATCTAATAACTGATTTAGTATTTTGGGTTTAACACCCATTTCTTTAGGCAGTACCTGAATTATTTCTTTTCCTTTCGTAAATAAATTTTTAGAATAATTTTGTTTGGTCTTTTCAACTCTAATTCCATCGCCAATTTTTGCAACGCCAGGAATTGTAACAGGTAATTCACCTGATATTATAGCCCGACCAAGTAAAGCATTAACCAGTGCATTTTGCATAACTGAATTACTTTTATATGCACAAAGGTAAACGAGGATTGCAGGAAAATCCTGGATCAAATAAGGTGTCCCAAGACTTGCAAGGACGATACGGTCTGTTTTATGCATCAAATCACGTAGGAATTCCGCCTCATTGCGCGGAAGAAATATTCTATCTTTTTTTGCTTGTGGATTGGCAAAAGCATTTACCAACACCAAGGCATTTTCTGGGATTTCATTTAGCAGAGCGTTTAAAACAACTTTTGAATCAGATTCGTCAATTTGAAGGGATTTTATTTTTAACCCTGATTTTTTTAATCCTTTGGTTACACTAGACATTTCATGATTATTTCTGGAATCATAAATATCAATCACATAAAGTGTCTCCCGATTATTTGTACTAAATGGAAATATACTCGAATCGTATTTCACACATGTTATCGCTTCTTGGGCAACTTGTTTGGCGATTATTTTATGCTCTTTTTTTTGAAAACTATTGTAATAACTATCTAATGAAATTTTAGTGGATTTAAAGAGCCCCACTTTTTCTTTCATTTTTAGCACTTTTAATACCGATTCATTGATTCGATGAATTGAAATTTCTCCATCATTAACAGCTTTTTCAATGGTATCTATAGAGCCTTTTAAATTATAGTTTTGAATAATGACGTCACTTCCCGCTTTAATCGTTTCTATCAAAGCAAATGCATCAGAATAATTTTTTGATATACCCCCCATACTCATTGCATCAGTAATAACAACACCTTTGAAGCCAATTTTTTCTCGTAGAATAGATTGTATCCAAAATGGAGACATTGATGATGGTTTATCTGCTTCAGGTTGATAATCCGGTGCATGAACATGGGCCACCATTATAGCATCCACGCCTGCATCCGACATGGCTTGAAATGGTGAAATTTCAACAGACCATAGACGGCTTGAATCACTGGGAATCGTGGCCAAAGAAGAATGAGAATCTGTCTCTGTATCTCCATGACCGGGAAAATGTTTTGCCGTCGCCAACATTCCATGATCTTGGAGCCCTTTCATAAGGGAAATACCAAATTCGCTTACACCTTTTGGATCCTCGCCAAAGGACCTCGTATTTATGATAGGATTCAATGGATTATTATTCACATCAACAACGGGAGAAAGATTCCAATGAACGCCCACTGCCCGCGCTTCTTTGGCAATTATTTTTCCAACCT
>CAYNPR010000109.1:0-5546 GCA_964399115.1 uncultured bacterium
GTATATAAATAGACTCAATATCCTGTGCCAGTTTCAGCATTCCCGATTCTTGGAAAATTTTCATCACCTGTTTATGTTTTGGTAATCCCCGTTGAGCCTGCAACAGTTTCAGCCCTGCCTCGTCATCATTTTCCACATCCAACAGTTTCTGGGCTTCTCGGACCAACTCTGAGACCAAAGTAGATTGCTTACGAACAAGGTCCTGAACCCCGGGTTTCAATTTTTGAAAGGTATCGTCCACTGGCGCATCAATGTTTCCTGAGATAATAAGAGGGGTTCTTGCTTCGTCTATCAGGACACTGTCAACCTCATCTACCACTGCAAAAGCATGTCCGTGCTGTGCCGTATCTTCTTTCTGAAGTGCCATATTGTCACGAAGATAATCAAAGCCGAATTCATTATTGGTTCCGTAAGTAACGTCACGGTTATACATTTCCCGTCGCTGTACATTGTCCATGGAGTTCAAAATATAGCCAACTGTAAGCCCGAGGCGTTGATACACTTCCCCCATCCATTCCGCATCCCGCCGGGCCAGATAATCATTGACGGTAATCACATGCACACCCCGTCCAGTCAGTGCATTCAGGTAAATCGGCATTGTAGCAACCAATGTTTTTCCCTCACCGGTTTTCATTTCCGCCACTTTGCCCTGATGAAGAATGATCGCGCCCAATAGCTGCACATCGTAGGGAATCATTTCCCATTTAATGTCCTGACCAGTCACCTTCCAAGACATTCCATACATACGGCGGCAAGTTTCCTTCACCAAAGCAAATGCTTCCACCATTATTTCATCCAGAGAATCCTGCTCAGCTTTCAAAATTACCGCTTGCCGTTCCTCTCGATCCATAGACTCGGGAAGTGATTTTGCATGGTCTTCTCTCGCATTTTTAACTAACACTTTGAGTTCCTGCGTTCTATTGACCAGATCTTCATCTGTTTTTTTAGACAAGGATTCGAAGAAATGGTTAATCTTATCAACGGTGGGGTTTAACTTTTTGATTTCCCGATCGGATTTTGTCCCAAATAGTTTTGATAAAACCATCTAAATTAATTTTTTTTCTTTTTCCAAATATTCTTTATAAACAGCATCCAAAATTCCGTTAATGAATCCAGAACTTTCTTCTGTGCTGTAGATTTTTGCGATCTCCACCATCTCACTGATGGAGACTTTTGGTGGTATATCCTCCATAAAATGTATCTCGCAAATGCCCATTCTCAACAAGACCCTGTCCAATTGGGCTACTCTGTCAAATTCCCAGTTCTGAAGATGACTTCTAATGATATCATCTGCCCATTTTGTATTTGAAAGAACGGAGTGAAACAAATGTTCCAAGAAATCCGAGTTTTTTTTTCGCTCGGGGAAAATCTCAAATAGGCGATCTAGAACCAGATTCGGGTCCTCTTTTGAAAATTGATAGGCAAAAAGCGCCTGCATGGCACTTTCCCTGGTTTTTCTCCGAGGATGAATATTAGAAGTTGTCACCCTTTCATCTTTTTCTTTGATAAGAAAAGTCCTTTAGTTTTATAAAATGTCTCTGCCGGTTATAATCCATTTTCTCATATACGGATAATGTCTTAATTCCTCTATTCGTATTTAGTTTACGGGGATCAACCATCCAAATGGGTCGTCTATTTCTTCTTGTTGGATTGCTGACATTGTTTGTCTAATCTTATCGGTAACTGGACCCATTTGGCCATGATTAATTTGAAATAACTCATCTTGATAGGTTATTTCCCCTACGGGTGTTACAGCGACAGCAGTGCCAGTACAAAAAACCTCATCCGCCATTAATACGTCATCAATGTCAATATCAGTTTCTTCAACAGGAATGTTTAATAATTTTGAAGCGATTTGACAGACAGAATTTCTCGTCACACCGTCTAAAATCGACCCACTGAGGGAAGGTGTCTTTATCATACCGTCTTTATAAATGAACAAGTTCGCGGAACCCACTTCCTCAACATGCTTTTCTTCTTTTGTATCCAAATAGACCACTTCATCAAATCCCGCATTTTTTGCTTCCATAAGGGGATACAATGACGCGGAATAGTTCCCGATAGCTTTGGCATTTCCAATGCCTTTAGGTGCTGCACGATGATAATCTGTTGTCACCTTGAGATGAAGTGGCTTTATACCACCTTTGAAATAGGGCCCAACAGGTGAAACAAAAACCATAAAAGTATAATCAGATGCGGGCTTGACCCCCAATGCAGGTGCGGTTCCCCATACGATCGGTCGAATGTAAAGACTGCCTTTTCCATAAGGAGGAACAAAATCCAGGTTGTCTTTAACTGTTTTTATAACTGCATCCATAAAAAAATCTTCATTCATTATCGGTATACAAATTCTTTTAGTGGAAAAAGCCATCCTCTTCGCATTCATTTCCGTACGGAAGAGGACTATATTCCCTTTTGCCGTATGATAAGCTTTGGTCCCTTCAAAAACACCCTGACCGTAATTCAGTACACCTGCCGCAGGGGAAAGTTGTATGGGTCCATAAGGCACCAAGGATCCATGTGACCACTTCCCATCAATTGGACAAGTGGCATGAAACATACTTCGTGTTTCGATTACGTCAAAACCCAAAGAATCCCAATCAATATTAACTTTGGTCTCCACAATCATTTCAAAAGATCCCTCCCAATTACAAGTTGCTGAATTTCCGACGTCCCCTCGTAGATCTGGGTAATCTTGGCATCTCTCATCAGTCGTTCAACGCCATTTTCTCTCATGTAGCCGTACCCGCCATGGATTTGTACACAATCCGTTGCATTTTTCATGGCGGTAGTGGATGCAAAAAGCTTTGCCATAGAACTTGCACTTGCATAATTCCTTCCTCTGTCTCTTAAATGAGCCGCCCGCCAAATTAAAAATCGGGCTGCATCCACGTCAGTGGCCATATTTGCTAATTTATTCTGGATGGCTCCGAATTCTCCAATAGGCTGGCCGAACTGTTTCCGTTCCTTCGCATATTTTATTGAAGCATCGAGAGACGCTCTGGCGATTCCCAAGGCTTGGGTTGCAATGCCAATTCTACCACCGTTCAGTGTTTTCATGGCAACTTTGAATCCAGCTCCATCTTCACCAATTCTATTTTGTACGGGAACTTTACAATTCTTGAAATAATGTTCGCAGGTATCAGAAGCGCGGATACCGAGTTTATTTTCCTTTTTGCCAACGGAAAAACCTTCGCAACCTTTTTCAATGATGAAAGCGGTAATTCCTTTGTAACCGACACCTTTTTCCGTAAGGCAGAACATGAGGACAATATCACAATTAATGCCGTTTGTTACCCAGTTTTTGGTTCCATTGATAATATAATGGTCACCTTGCCGTTGAGCATAAGTTTGCATGTTGCTTGCATCGGACCCAGATTGAGGTTCACTCAAGCTGTATGCACCTAGTTTTTTACCACTGGAAAGAGGTTTTAAATATTTTTCTTTTTGTTCATCTGTTCCCCAATCCACGAATAATTGACAAACAAGTGAATTGTTTACGGACATTACGGTGGAAGTCGCCGCTTCCACTGCAGCGATTTCTTCCAAAGCCAACACATAGGAAATCGTATCAAGATCGGATCCATTATATTCTTCCGGAACCATCATACTTAAAAATCCCAATTCAGCCATCATTTTGATCTGTTCATGGGGAAATTCAGCTTTCGCATCCCGTTCGATCACACCGGGAGCCAGGTGTTCCTGTGCAAATTCCCGTGCTGTTTTTTGAATCAGTTCCTGCTCAGGTGTCAGTGTAAAATCGATCATACTTTTTCCACAATTACGGCAGATGCTTCGCCACCACCGATACAGAGGGTTGCCAATCCATATTTTGATGTATTCCGACGCATGCCGTTCAGAAGTGTGGTTAGTATCCTAGCTCCGGAAGCGCCAATGGGATGACCCAGCGCTACGGCGCCACCATAAATATTCACTTTCGCCGGGTCTATGCTGTAATCATCAATGGCGGCCAATGCTACAGCCGAAAAAGCTTCGTTGATCTCCCAAAGATTGATGTCGCTGGCTGTAAGACCGGCTTTATTCAATACCTTTCCGATGGCCTTTCCTGGAGCTGTGGTAAACCATTCTGGCTCATGTGCCGCGGACGCTTGAGCGAGAATTTTAACGATTGGAGACAATTTCAGATCTTCCGCTTTTTCATCACTCATAATTAAGATGGCTGCGGCGCCGTCGTTCAGCTTGGACGCATTGGCTGCCGTGATCACACCATCTTTTTCGAAAGCAGGACTCAATGTAGGGATTTTCTCGAATCGGGCTTTTCCCGGTTCTTCATCTTCAGACACTATGGTTGAATCCCCTTTTCTCTGAGGAATGTTGATCGGTGTGATTTCCGAATCAAAAACGCCCTGAGCCTGTGCTGTTTGAGCTCGCTTATACGAGGTAAGAGCAAATTCATCTTGTGCTTCACGCGTATAATTTCGATCCCGGGAAAGTATTTCAGCACAGTTTCCCATGTGCTGATCCGTGTAAGCGTCCCAAAGACCATCATGGAGCATACTGTCGAAGATTTTTCCGTGTCCGAGTCGTTGTCCATGTCGGGCATTAGGAAAAAAGTAAGGTGCATTGGACATGCTTTCCATCCCACCAGCAATGATGACTTCCGCATCACCACAACGAATGGATTGATCCGCAAGCATAACTGCTTTGAGCCCCGAACCACACATCTTATTGATTGTCAAAGCTTCAGTGGTATTGGAAAGTCCACTATAAATCGTTGCCTGCCGAGCAGGAGCCTGGCCTAAGCCGGCAGACAATACGTTCCCCAAAATCACTTCATCTATTATGGATGGATCAATGTCTGTTTCTTTTAAGATGGACTGAATAGTCGCAGCACCCAAATATGGTGCAGAGACAGATGATAACGTTCCTTGAAAAGAGCCGACCGGAGTTCGTTTCGTGGCAATAATAACTGAATTGCGATCCATTGTATTCCTTAAAAAAACTAATATAAGACAGACTGGAAATTAGGGAAAATTTCTATATTTTTCTGAAATTAGATGAGAACTATTCCTAGAGGTAAATCATTGAAAAAAAACAAATAGTCAGATATCTTCTTTTTTTGAATTACCATCGTAAGCCTGGATAATTTTCATTACCAGTGGATGCCTGACCACATCATTGTGATCTAAGTTCACAAAACCAATCCCTTCCACATCCTGTAACAATTCAGCCGCTTGCACTAAGCCCGATGGTGAATGATCCTGCAAATCAATTTGGGTTATGTCTCCAGTCACGATAGCTCGCGAACCAATTCCCATACGGGTCAGAAACATTTTCATTTGCATGGCAGTCGCATTTTGAGCTTCATCCAAAATCATGAAAGCATTATCCAAGGTTCGTCCACGCATATAGGCCAAAGGAACGACCTCTATCGCTTTACGCTCCAGCATTTGCTTGATTTTTTTGTCTGGGAGCATGGTCCTTACCGCATCATAAAGAGGAGCCAAATATGGATCCACTTTTTCTTGAAGATCACCGGGGAGAAATCCCAAGTTCTCTCCCGCTTCCACTGCAGGTCTGCACAG
>CAYNPR010000110.1:0-5544 GCA_964399115.1 uncultured bacterium
GCGCGCGTCGTTCGGGACGACGAGGTCGGGAGTTCGAATCTCCCCACCCCGACTATAATTTTGGTGTGGAGTAAGTATTTAATTGTAACTTCGCATAATGAATCAATTAAAGTTTATCTTACAAATAATAGGTTATGCAGGGTTTGGATGTTTCTTTATCCAAATTCTAAATTTGTATATTGAATTGTTTAAGCCTTCCAGTAAATTAATCTACGCAACCTTATTAGTATCTATTGTGCCCCTGTTCATTCTTGCCCTTGTAGACCGTATGACCAATAAAGAAGACAAATATTATTCAAAAACCGTGGAGAAATAAATTATGCTTATCACCACACAAGATCGTTTTGATGATCACCGAATTGTCGAGACCATCGGTCTCGTAAAAGGCAGTACGATTCGTGCTCGACATATTGGAACCGATATCATGGCGGGGCTGAGAAATATTGTGGGAGGAGAGGTGCATGAATACACAAAGATGCTAGCGGAATCCCGAGAGCAATCCATAGATCGAATGGTCACAGATGCCGAAAATATGGATGCCAATGCCGTTGTTTGCATGAGATTCACCACATCGACCATCATGTCGGGTATGGCTGAATTTATGGCATATGGTACCGCAGTAAGAATAGAAACAAACAATTAAAATTTACGTTCATCATTGTTGATTTTAATAAGTTGAAAATCTATATTCAATATCATGTATTTTGTATTACATAATAATTCAGATGAAGATGATCAATGGATCGAAGGGTTTGACTCTTCGGACGAAGTGCAGGAAATGAAACACGCCGTGCACATACAGGATCCTATTTCCTCTCTGGGGCTTTCTCGCCCTTTGATGGCGGAAAAGGGAACGAGCATGAAGAATGCATTGAAAATACTTCAAAAAAAGCAGCAAAATTGTGTATTGATAGTTGATAATCATAAATTAATTGGAATATTAACCGAACGGGATATCCTTTTGAAAGTTACAGGGAATAGTTTTGATCTGAATCTTGTCACCGTGGATGAAATTATGACGGAAAATCCGGATACTTTGTCCCCTGAGAATCCACTTGCATATGCCCTTAATAAAATGCATGTAGGTGGTTTTCGCCATGTACCGATTGTGGATGATGATCGTAAGCCGGTAGGTTTGGTCAGCATATCAAATATTATATCTACCATTGCAGATTATTTTAGCCGGGAGATCATCAATTTACCGCCATTGGACAATATTGTCTCTTCCGATGCACAAGAAGGCGGCTAGTTGAATTATTGAATATTTAATCAACTGTAATCTTTTATAACCGTCCGGCCAATTGATGGCCAAAACAGCATCAAAAAATATATCTAAATCTAAACATCAATCCGTTTTAATCGGATGGCGAGAATGGGTTTCATTTCCTGATAACGGAAATTTCTCAATCAAAGCTAAGATCGATACTGGTGCGCGTACTTCATCTGTTCATGCTACACATATCCGGGAATTGGTAAAAAATGATAAAAAATGGGTGAAATTCAGGTTGTATCAATCGGGCAAATACCTTTTTGTTGAGATTCCCATAATTGAATACCGTAAAATAACCAATTCCTTTGGCGTGTCCGAACAAAGACCCGTCATCAACATAAAAATTAAATTGGGAAATAATTCGTGGAAAACTGAGGTAACTCTTGCAAGGAGATCGGGGATGACCTATCCAATGCTAATAGGGAGAAATTCATTAAAAAACAAATACTTAGTGAATCCAAATCAATCATATTTAATAGGGACTCCTAAAAATGAAAAAAAATGAATATTATAATTTTATCCAGAAATAAAAATCTTTATTCAACCAGCAGGATTGTTAAGGCGGGAGAGATGCGTGGGCACAACCTTCAGGTGATAGACTATATGCGTTGCTACATGAATATTACTTCAAGGAGACCCATGGTCTATTGCGGCGGGGAATCACTTGGTAAAGTTGATGCAGTCATCCCCCGAATTGGTGCATCCAATACGTTTTACGGCACTGCTGTAGTTCGTCAATTCGAGCTGATGGACAGCTATTGTCTTAACTCATCAGCGGCGATAACAAAATCACGTGACAAATTGCGGTCTCTACAGATTTTATCTCGGACAGGAATAAAAATGCCAGTGACTGGATACGCCAGCCATACAAAAGATATTGAAGGTGTAATTAAAACGGTTGGCAGTGTTCCCTTGGTCATGAAACTCCTCCACGGAACTCAGGGAGATGGGATAGTTTTGGCTGAAACGCGAAAAGCGGCAGAATCCGTTATGAGTGCATTCCGACAACTTGATGCGGATATCTTGGTACAAGAATTCGTCAAGGAATCCAGTGGAATGGATATTCGTGCATTTGTTGTAGGGGATAAGGTCGTAGCTGCCATGAAACGGATCGCACCGGAAGGGGAATTCCGATCCAATGTTCACAGAGGTGGTAGAATGGAAATGATCGATCTTTCTAAGGAAGAAATAAAAACAGCCGTGGATGCTACAAGGAATTTGGGTTTATCCACTGCCGGTGTGGATATGATGCGATCTAATAGAGGGCCCCTTATTCTTGAAGTCAATTCTTCTCCAGGATTACAAGGTATTGAAAGCTGCACTGGAGTAGATATAGCCAATGAGATTATTACATTTATAGAAAGGAAAAAGAGTTCCGATTAGAGGGCTGAAGCTGAATAAAACAACATAGAACAGGAATGAATGGTTTGCCACACATATTCTGATCGAATAACCGGGAAAATCTGAATTAAATTTGCCAGCCCTAAAAGAGATTGAAGTAATTATTTGAACTTATCTTTTTGTAGAGCTTATATACATAAAAACTTAATGTAAGATTATGCCATCACATACATCATACCCATTTATGGAGACTATATGGACTTTCTAAAAAAACTTGGAATTAATGATTTGAATCATGGTGCCTGTTCGGGTCCGGAAAAATGGCATGAGACCAACAGCAAAGGAACAATCCAATCTATTAATCCCGCCACCGGAGAAATCATTGCTTCCGTTTACCAGTGTTCCGCTAATGATTACGAATCAGTTGTCGCCGATTCCTTTGCTGCATCAAAGGAATGGCGTAAAGTTCCTGCCCCTGAGCGAGGTCAACTCGTTCGAAAAATGGCGGATGCACTCCGGGATAATAAGGATGCATTGGGAAGTCTCGTTTCTCTGGAAATGGGAAAGATAAAACAGGAAGGTGACGGAGAGGTCCAGGAAATGGTTGATATTGCGGATTTTGCAGTAGGACAATCTAGGATGCTCTATGGCAAAACAATGCATTCGGAACGGGTTGAACACCGCATGTATGAACAATGGCACCCCTTGGGAATTGTTGGGGTTATCAGCGCATTTAATTTTCCCGTTGCCGTATGGAGTTGGAATGCATTTATTGCCGCTATCTGCGGCAATGCTACTATATGGAAACCTTCATCTACCGCGCCCCTATGTGCAATTGCCGTACAGAATATTTGCAACGAAGTTCTTTCACAGGTAAATGCACCAAATATTTTTAGTACCATTATTGGCAAAGGATCAACTATAGGTGAAACCTTAATCAATGATCAACGAATTCCACTCGTGTCTTTTACGGGATCCACTAAAATGGGCCGCCATGTGAGTAAAACCGTTGCAAAGCGATTCGGAAAAACCATCCTAGAACTGGGCGGTAACAATTGCATTATTGTGGATGAAACGGCAGACATGGATATGGTGATACCAGCTGTAGTCTTTGGTGCTGTTGGCACTGCTGGACAGCGATGCACCAGCACACGGCGTGTCATCGTTCATGAGTCACTATATGATGACTTGAAGCATCGCCTGGTGCATGCCTACAATCAGGTTAATATAGGTAACCCGCTAGACGATGGCGTTCTCATGGGTCCCTTGGTCAATGAGAATGCTGTGAAAGAGTATGAAAATGCCATTGAGCAAGCAATAGCGTCTGGTGGAGAGATTCTTTTCGGCGCTGAAACAATTGGAGGCAAGGGCTCCTTTGTGAAGCCAACTATTATCAAGGTCAAAAATGACTGGGATATTGTACAAGAGGAAACGTTTGCGCCTATTCTGTATCTCATTACCTGTAAAGATTTGGATGAAGCAATTAAGATGCATAACAATGTACCACAGGGTTTGTCTTCTTCAATATTTACACTAAACGTTCGAAATGCAGAAAAATTTCTTTCCGCCGCAGGAAGTGACTGTGGTATTGCAAATATCAATATTGGTACGTCCGGCGCAGAAATTGGGGGTGCTTTCGGTGGAGAAAAGGAAACGGGTGGTGGTCGCGAATCCGGTTCAGATTCATGGAAACAATATATGCGACGTCAGACAAATACCATTAATTGGAGTATGGAACTTCCTTTGGCACAGGGCATCAAATTCGATCTGAATTAATAGGGGAGAGCATGGAAAAAATAAATTTTCAAGATACAAGACCCACCATAGAAAAACATATGTTGGCAGACGGTATGGAACAGGTTATTGATCTACATAATAGTCATGGCTCTTGGATGGTGGATGGTAGGAATGGGAAAGAATATCTGGATCTTTTTTCCATGTTTGCTTCCATGTCCATAGGGTATAATCATCCTTATGTGTTGGACAATACAGACAGGCTAACGGCTGCGGCTATCAACAAACCCACAAATTCCGATATTTATTCACCTTATATGGCGGAACTGGTTCAAACTTTGGGTAGAGTTGCACAACCAAAATATTTGCCTTATACTTTTTTTATAGAAGGAGGAGGACTTGCCATTGAAAACGCTCTGAAAACCTCTTTTGATTGGAAAGTTCGAAAAAACATTGAAAAAGGAAAAGGCGAAATAGGGCATCAGATAATTCATTTTAATGAATGTTTTCATGGTAGAACAGGTTACACCATGTCCCTAACCGATTCACCAGACCCTAGGAAAGTTAAATATTTTCCAAAATTTGATTGGCCAAGAATCTCGAATCCAAAGATCCATTTTCCCATGGATGAGGCGGCGGTCGTCGATGCGGAGAAAAAAGCTATCCAAGAAATCAAAAATGCAATTGTTGCCCACCCTGATGATGTTGCCGCTTTAATTATTGAACCGATCCAAGGTGAGGGCGGAGATAATCATTTCAGAAGTGAATTTTTTCAGGTGCTTCGTACTTTAGCGGATGAAAATGAGTTTTTATTGATATATGATGAGGTGCAGACTGGGGTTGGTATTACTGGAAAAATGTGGGCTCACCAATTGTTCGATTCATCTGAACCAGATATTATCAGCTTTGGTAAAAAAACACAGGTTTGCGGTATTTTTGCTTCTAGCAGGCTGGATGAGGTGGATAACCATGTTTTTAAAGAATCTAGTCGTCTCAATTCTACCTGGGGTGGAAATCTTGTAGACATGGTTCGTTTCACTATTTACCTGGAAGTAATAGAACAGGAAAATCTTGTTCAAAAAGCGGCGGATAACGGAAAATATCTACAGAATCATTTACAGAGACTTGAAGCGGATCATCAGGGGCTGGTATCCAATTTTCGTGGACAGGGCCTGTTTTGTGCTTTTGATCTTCCAAAT
>CAYNPR010000111.1:0-5507 GCA_964399115.1 uncultured bacterium
GGATCGAACCGGATGATTTATGCTTTGATAAATAAACCATCGCCGTATAGGATGATCCGAATAATTTTTAATCTTATCGTTCATAGTATTTTTCAATTGCCTTCATTCCTTTTTCGGTGAAAATGCCTCTTGCTACAATATCCACAAATCCTTGAATTGTATTTTTGACGGATAAATCATATTTTATGAAAAACTCAGGCTGAAACGTAGTATTGACGATATTGATGTAAATAATGACCGTCATTTTCACGTCTATCTCATCCCGAACCAATCCTTCTTCCTGTCCCTTTATAAGAATGTCATAAAATTTGTCCACTCTACTTAGACGAAACTGCTCGATCTCACGCCAAATCATCGGATATTGTGATTTTAGTTCCACCAACCGGTGAACCGACGTCTTTCCCATAATTTTTGAAATTTTTTCCATGATTTTGATGAATTGAACGGCAGGATTTGGTTCATTCGCCATAACGGATTCGAAAATGGATTCAACGCGATTCATGGCAAATTTCAAAATGGCATGAATCAAATTATCTTTTGTAGGAAAAAACTTATAGATCGTTTTTTTACTCATGGCCAAGCGTTGAGATAAAGCTTCGACCGTAAAGGATCGGACGCCTGAATCGATAACGGATTCAAAACCTTCAGACAATATTTGATCTTTCGGCGAAATATGTGACATAAATAATGGAAACGATTATCGTATATATCGTTTCCAAAGTTAAAAATATTTCAAAAATAGGACAAGTTTAAAGACGTTTATTTTTTAGATTATTTAATTGGTTAAAATGAACTGAACCAGAAAAATGACGTCGCTGATATTGACGTTTCCATCATTATTAAAGTCTGCTGGTGGTGTTGGTTCGTATCCGTAATTCATAGTCATGTCAACAAGATAGTTTATGTCCAACACATCAATAACACCATCAAAATTAATGTCACCGATGGTATATTCTGGAAATCCTCCACCGAGATAATCCATAGGATACTTTTGTGCTCGGGCGATAAAAGTTTGGCCACCGCCATAATCATGACTCCAAACCACTTGATGATCATTGGTCACTTCAAACATAATGGCATCATCACAATCCGTTATGAACGTATTGCCATTCGGTAAACGAAAAGCGCCACCCTGCATTTGGGTGTGAAAATTACCGGTATGCATCCAAACGGGAACATTTGGGCCAAAGGGTTGATTAGGTTCCAAATTGTATGTTCCATCCGTATTCACGGGCGTTTCAATTTCAAATACGGCAGATGAATTATTCGCATAATCATTATTGTATAATATCAAATTTCCTCCTCCAGGATATCCGTCAGAAATCCAGTTTACGCCATGTTGATGGTTTAACGTTTGATCTGAACCGGTTCCCCTGTCATAAACCTGGGGGTTTCCCCAGCGATAAAGGAAATCACCGCCCATGCCGGAATTGCCACCAGAGTGAGTTGATGCTTCCTCCGACGTGGTGCTGTGATCAATTATATAGATTTCACTATGATGCCTCGAAGAAACCACAATCTGGTTTAATTCCGCATTGTATGCAATAGCATTAAAATGCTTCCAATCGCCATTTGGGCCACCAGGACCTTGATTACTGCCTGCATTTCCAAAATTCACATCTTGCAGTTCTGGATGCTCTGAGACGACACCATAGTTTTCAGCGCTTGAATCAGCGTCTTGAATAAGATGATCCCATAAGTGCCATTCCCAAACAATATTTACATCGTTAATACCAACTGGTTCGAGCTCGAACACAGCTTCCGACCACATTACATTCAAGGAATTATTTATTTGCTGACGCCCTGCTGCATAAGCTTCTTCTGCAGTTTTCAATTCCCATGCGATCATCAATACGTTACCATTCGGAAGCGGTTCAATATCATGATGATGCTGATAGGTTTCATTTGCGATTTCATAGGACCAGAGCAAATCGCCTTCCCAATTGTATTTCGAAACACCACCACCTACACCACCAGCCGTCATGGTCGGATTCTGAACTCGATAAGGATAATACAAAATGCTGTCCGACATTAAATAAGCCATACTTGCCGCACCACGTGGATGGGACCAGGAATGAAGCACATTCATATCATTATCGGTTAAATATGTAAAGAAATCCCCGCCACCGCCACCGCCTTGGGTTGGAGAAAAAAGCGTCATCCCATTAAAAACCTGACCAATTAGGATTCCACTGTATAAAACTAAAAAAAGAAAATATTTTATCATGGGCTTAGATTATAAAGTTAATTATATAACGGGCAAATTAATCTATCACTTAAATATTTTTAGTTCATTATGAACAAAATTAGTAAGGATATATCCTCTAAATCAACGAGTCCATCACCATTATAATCCGCAGGTGGCGTTTCATAATATCCTGTTCCTGAAACCATATCAGAAATATATAATAGATCTAGTAAATTTAAAATGCCATCAAAATTAACGTCTCCTGCTGTGTATTCTGGAAAACCATCATCCAAATAATCCATCGGATATTTTTGAGCTCGGGGAATCATAATGCTGCCATCACCATAATCATACAACCAAACAACTTCATAAAGCTGAGTCACTTCGAACATGGTGGCATCATCACTATCGGTAACGAACGTATTCCCGTTAGGAAGGCGAAATGCCCCTCCCTGAACTTGAGTATGAAAATCATCTGAATAAAGCCAAATTGGAAACTCAGGTCCAAAGGGCTCGTCTGGGCCAATATTATACTGACCATTCTCATTCATAGGCGGAATAATTTCAAAAATCGCCGATGAATTAGCTCCATTATTATTATTAAATAGAATAAGATTCCCTTCCCCAGGATAACCGCTGGGTATCCAGTTGACACCGTGTTGATCCTGGAGTAAATGATTCGCATTATTGCCGCGATCATAGGCCTGAGGATTTCCCCATCTAAATAAGAAATCACCACCCATTCCAGAATTACCGCCTGTGTGTTCTGCTGCTTCCTCCGTAGTCGTACTATGATCGATAATATAGATTTCATCATGAGCTCTGGATGAGAGAACAATTTGATCTAGATCAGCATTGTAGTCAACCGCATTGAAATGCTTCCAATCCCCATTAGGACCACCGGGTCCATTATTGCTGCCTGCATTCCCATAATTAATATCCTGTAGTTCAGGATGCTCGGATATGACGCCATAATTAGGTAAATCTGGATTCACATCCTGAATTAAATGGTCCCAGAGATGCCATTCCCAAACAACATTGGCGTCATTTGTCCCCACAGGCTCATATTCAATAATGGCTTCAGACCACATAACATTAAGCACATTATCTATGCTCTGTCGCCCCACTGCATAAGCTTCATCTGCAGTTTTGAGCTCCCAGGCAATGAGAAGAAAATTTCCATTCTCTAGCGGTTCTATATCATGATGGTGCTGGTAATCAGAATTTGCCAGTTCATATGACCACTGCAATTCTCCATCCCAGCCATAAATGGAAAATCCACCGCCTACACCCCCAGAATTCATACTTGGGTTTTGAACACGATAGGGATAATAGAGTAAACCATCCCGCATCAGATACGGCATGCTGGCAACGCCATGTGGATGAGTCCAGGACTGGATTACATTTAAATCATTATCTATTAAAAAGGTGGTAAAAACGCTAGTATTACCCTGGATGGGTGAAAAAAGGGTCATCCCGTCAAACGTTTGGCTGGAAAGAAATCCACAGAAGATATGTAAAATTAATATTGGTAGTTTAAAATCCATATTGATCAAGCTCTCATTTCTTCTTTCTTGGAAAATCAGTTTAACCAATAGACTTTCAAGTTGTCAATCAGTTAAATAATTTTCTTTATGGTCATATTTCTCGCAGAAAGAAACTATACTTTGCCCCTTTGTAGGTGAACGAATAGGAATAATTTGACACTTAAACGCATTTTCAGAGTTTACCTTATCATAGGTAAAACGTTTGGATCCTGGATCACACCGGTTTTGACTGGGGTTCTCATTGTCTTCCTCAGGATGTTTGTAGGCATTGGAAGATTGTTGGATCACATTGTGTTTCCAGGGATCCGAAAACCATTGGAAAGTCCAATTTTGATCGTTGGAAATCCTAGGTCGGGGACGACTTTTCTCCACAGATACATGATTAAAATGGGGTTGGGAACAGGGTCACAACTCTGGCAGATGGTTTATCCTTCCATTATAATCCAAAAGATCATGAAACCCCTACTTCCAATTTTGGAGTTCATCAGCCCTGCAAAACACCATTCAACGGAAGCACATAAGACAAGTTTAAGCTCAATAGAAACAGATGACGTGTCCCTCCTGTTTCGCTATTTCGATGGGTTTTTTCTTTATGGTTTCTTTTTAACTTTCGATGATGAAAACTTGTTTGATTGGGTAGATCCAAAAATTCGAGACACGTCGGAAAGAGATTTTTCCTGGTTTGAATCACTTTGGAAACGGAATCTGCGATCCAATAACGGAAAACGATATATAGGTAAATTATTCAGTTTAAGTGGCAACCTCCCTGAATTTCAAAACCGTTTCCCTGATTCAAAGGTCTTATATATGGTCCGCGATCCCTTAAACGTCATACCTTCAGGATTGAGCTTGGTTACTGGTGTTTTAGATAAAAAGTTTAACTTTTGGAGTCTGGATGAAAACATCCAGGTTCGTTTTATAGAAAGACTGTATCAAGCGTTGGTTGAACTGCTGAACCGCTTTCATGATAACTGGATCCAGGGAAAAATTGACAAGGAAAAAGTGCTAGTTGTTCGTTATGATAGAATGATGTCTGAATTTGAATCACTGATGGATGATATCCTCAATTTTATTGATGTGGATCCTACGGAAGAAATAATCCAAAACTTTAAGGAAACCGGTGAAAGCCAACGGCAGTATAAAAGTGGTCATAAATATGACTTGAAAAAATTTGGACTGAGTGAAGAAAAAATCAGAAAAGACTGTGCACACATTTATGAAACATTTCTGAGCTGACTGTTGAAATTCCGGATATTAAATTTTATATTACTTTTTTCCTTCGTTTATGGATTGAATCTTCGGTCCATTGAATCGATTGAAAACTGGGAAAATCTCCAAAATGGGAATATTACGATCGACTGGATGGAATATGATGGTTTCCCAATCAGCCGGGCAGAAACAATTTTAAATCATCCCATGGATGAGATTGCCGCCCTTATCCAGGATCTTGATAATTACCCAAAAGTTTTCAAAAGAGTTACGAAAACCCGGCAATTGGAGCCCGATGTCGCCCAAATTGTTTTGGATATGCCTTTCCCTTTTGATGGCAGGGACTATATCATAAAATATACCATAGAAAGCACTGATAATAATTGGTTCTTCATATTTTCTTCCGTCAAATATCCGGACGGGCATTTGGATCCCAACCATGTGAGGCTGCCAAACGCAGCAGGTATATGGATCCTGACTAAATTGGGAGTGAATAAAACCAAGATCACTTATGCCTGGAATGGAGAACTGCTGGGTAACTTCCCGGATTTTGGACTTGAAAA
>CAYNPR010000112.1:0-5502 GCA_964399115.1 uncultured bacterium
CATTAGACGAATATTAAGAAGAGCGGCACGCTTTGGAAGAATGCTGGATCGTCATGATCCATTTCTTTACGAGCTTGTGTCTACAGTAGGCGACGTGATGGGTGACGTTTTCCCGGAAATCGTAGACAAACAGTCTCATATTGAAAAAGTCATCCAAGCGGAAGAAAAATCCTTCAATGAGACACTTGATCGTGGCATTAGTCACTTTGAAAAAATTACGGCAGGATTGACAAACTCGAAAATAAGTGGGAACGATGCCTTTAAGCTTTACGATACGTATGGTTTTCCTTTGGACCTGACGCAACTCATGGCACGGGATAGGGGACTTACGGTGGATGAAGATGGATTCAGCCGAGCCATGGCGGACCAGAAAGAACGTGCCAAGGCAGCTGGAAAATTCTCAGGAGATAAAGACAATATTGAATGGATTATTTTGACGGACGGGGAAGATTCGGAATTTTTAGGTTATGATACTTTGGAATCCAATTCCCGGATCCTACGTTATGCACAGCAAGAAGACCAAATTCTAGTTGTATTGGACCAGACGCCCTTTTATGCGGAGTCCGGCGGACAAGTTGGGGATACGGGAGAAATGACAGGTGACGGCATTGCTCTTCAGGTTCAGGATGTGGTAAAGGAAAATAATGTTTTTATTCATATTTGTTTCGGGACAATGGATGAACATAATGAAGTAGCCTGCAAAGTGGATGTTGCACGACGGAAATCCATAATGAAAAATCATACAGCAGCACATTTAATCCATAAAGCACTGAAAGACGTTCTGGGAGGCCATGTGAATCAAGCTGGATCTCTGGTCCATCCCGATTACATGAGATTTGACTTAACGCATTTTGAAAAACTCACCAAGGAACAAATTCGAGATATTGAAAATAAAGTAAATGAACAAATCCTATTAAATATAGAATTAACAGTATCAATTAAAGGTTTTGATGAAGCTAAGGAAGCTGGTGCCGAGGCTTTGTTTGGTGAAAAATATGGAGATGAAGTTCGGGTGATCCAGGTGGGTGATTATTCCATGGAATTATGTGGTGGAACCCATGTGGAACGAACCGGTGATATTGGTTCATTTAAAATTTTGGAAGAATCATCCCTGTCGTCCGGTGTCCGAAGAATCATGGCTATTACCGGGAAGAAAGCTGTTGACTATATACAGGATACTAGCGAGACATTGGATGTCTTACAGGTTTTATTGAGCGTCCCCCATGGAGAAATAGTGGATCGCGTGGAAAAATTGCTTCAAGAGAAGAAAGACCTTGAAAAAAAATTGAAGCATATAAAAAGAGATAGTGATCCCAGCGCCGATTCTTTACTGAAAAGCGCGGAATTAATGGCTGATAGCCATATTTTGGTCAGTCGATTGAATATAGATGGTATGGAAGGATTAAAATCAATTGGGGATGGAATTTCTTCAAAGCTCTCCAGCGGTATTGCGGTTCTGTTTTCCGAAGGAGAAGAAAAACCCAATGCAATGGTCGTCGTAACGAAAGATCTGAACGCCAAGGGCATTTTGGCTGGGGATCTGGCCAGGGAAATTGGCGGTTTTATGGAAGGAGGCGGTGGAGGGAAACCACACCTTGCAACCGCCGGTGGAAAAGACAACCATGTGATAGATGAAGCCATGGAAAAAACAACAGATTTAATAAAGACGTTATTGGAGAGGCTTGAAGTTTAAATGCAGTTTAAAAGGATGGATAAAGATTATTTCATTTACTTAGAAAAAGATGAAAAGATTATGGATACCTTGACAAAATTCTGTCATCAACAGGGAATCCAGAACGCCCGTGTGTCTGGGATCGGAGCCGTCAAGAGCATTGAGATCGGCGCATACGATACAATGGATAAAGACTATGTCCGGCAGCAGGTTTCAGGAACCTGGGAACTGGTTAGTCTAGAAGGTAACGTGACCTTGAAAGACGGAAAACCATTTGTCCATGCCCATGTCGTCTTATCAGATCATGATATGAATACGAAGGGTGGACATTTGTTCGATGCGACTGTTGCCGCCGTTGGTGAATGTTTTTTAACAAAATTTGATTACAATGCAAACCGAGAACTGAATGAAGATGTTGGACTACCGTGTATTTGTCTGGAAAATCGATTTGAGGCGAAGACATGAAAAGCATTATACATACTCCGGATGCACCCACTGCGATTGGTACCTACAATCAAGGTGTTAAAAGTAACGGGTTCATATTTACAGCCGGTCAGATCGGTGTTGATCCCCACACCGGTAAACTCGTCAGTGGCGGTATTAAGCAAGAATCCTTTAGAGCCTTGCAAAACATTGATGCGATTCTTTGTGCTTCCTGTGTTGATAAGACTCATATTGTAAAATTAACCGTTTTCTTAACGGATCTTCGCGGATTCAACTATGTAAATGAATCCTTTAGGACGTTTTTCGGTGATTTGGACTTTCCAGCGCGTTCAACCGTTGAAGTCTCCGGATTGCCGCTAGGTGCGAAAGTGGAAATAGAGTGCGTCGCCACACTTTAACGGTTCGATTATTCATTTTCTTGATATTGACGGGTATAGGTTTTTGCGGAGAAATGGATTCAACAAAATCAAAAAATCCACAGATTGCATTTTATTACTCATTAATCCCTGGTATGGGACAACTCTACAATGGAAAATGGATTAAATCGGCATTAATCATTAGTTGTGAAATGGCTGCAATTAATAATTGGATTATAAACAGGGATATTTACAAAGATTATGATAATGGCACTTATCCGTTCAGTAAGCATCGGTATCTTGAAAAAAGAAACAAGTATGCTTGGTGGATTGGTTTCATTTATGTCTATGGCATGATAGACGCCATTGTGGATGCGCACTTGTACAAATTTGATCCGATTATGGAAACACCTGTTGAGAATGAAAATGAAGGAAAGTCAAATCATGAAGAATAGAGAACATTGGGGCTCAAAACTTGGTTTTATCCTTGCTGCGTCAGGATCAGCTGTGGGAATCGGGAATATCTGGAAATACCCCCATATGGCAGGCCAAAATGGTGGAGCCGCCTTTACGATCGTTTATTTGGCATGTATTTTGGTAGTAGGTCTTTCAATTGTGATTGCTGAATTAGTCATTGGTCGTAAGACACAATTAAGTCCCGTAGGTGCTTTTGAAACACTGGCTCCAAAAACACCTTGGAAATGGGTTGGTTTTCTTGGTGTGGCATCCGCTTTTGTCATTCTATCTTTTTATGGCGTGGTAGGTGGCTGGATTATTAAATATATCTTAGTTTCAATTACAGGTGGGTTTGATTCTTTAAGTAACAATCCTGAAGCGGCCAAAACTTTATTTAACACCTTTATTTCATCTACATGGTCTCCTGTACTGTTTCAGGTTCTGTTTATGTGTGTTTGTATTTATGTGATAGTTAATGGTGTGAAAGATGGTATTGAAAACTGGTCAAAAATTATGATGCCAATTATTATTGTATTGTTGATTGTTTTGGCAATCCGGGGTTTGACTCTTCCTGGAGGAAGCGAAGGACTTCGATTCCTTTTTCTGCCCAGGTTTGAAGACCTCACGGCTTCAGCAATTGTGTTGGCTTTAGGGCATTCGTTTTTTACATTGAGTCTGGGAATGGGAACTATGATCACATATGGAAGCTATTTGAACCGGGAACAGAACCTCTTGAGTTCAGCTTTATGGGTTATTGCACTAGATACAGCCATCGCAATCTTGGCTGGGGTAGCTATTTTTACAACTGTATTTGCTCTCGGTGCGGATCCAGCTGGTGGTGCCGGGCTGATCTTTTATATTTTACCTTCAGTGTTCCCACAGCTGGCATATGGAGCAGTTTGGGGAACCTTATTCTTTTCGCTACTATTTATGGCAGCCCTTACGTCGGCTATCTCCATACTTGAAGTTGTCACCGCGTATTTTATTGATCAAAAAGGCTGGTCAAGAGAAAAAGCTACAATTCAATTTGGGGTTGTAATAACTGTAGTAGGTGTATTTTGCTCATTTTCCTTAGGCGGAGGAATCAATTTAACTGCCTTCATGGGAATGCCATTTTTCGATTTTATGGATTATCTTTCATCAAAGTATATGTTGCCAATAGGTGGTATGTTAACGGCAATTTTCATCCTACACCACATAGGTACAGCAAACTTTATAAAGGAGCTTAAATGTGGTATGGAGGACTTAAATATATCTGTTGATTATTCAACGATAGTTGAACATTACTTTGTTAAATCTCTTTTATTTATTGCCGCTGCTGTAGTTGGCTTCATTATCCTGAATGAGATCGTTGAAAAATTGTCAGGCACTCCACTGTTTGGATAGAGCATGATTATTGCCAGAATATTTCCACCCCAATCCAACATGTATGTTGAGTGGAAGAATCTTTTTACTGGATGGGGTGATAAAATGGATGCTTTTGGCCTGATGCATCTATTCTCGGTCTGGGTGTTGACCGCATCAGGCATAGTGTTGCGACTAGACCTTGCGGATCGTTACGTGTATTGGGAATACACCAATTGGCAGGATGGGTTTCTGAGATTGGTTTTGTCATCAATCTTGTTTCTATTTGTACTTCGACCAAATTCCTATTGGCATCCTGGTGTTCATAAGTTGGAAATGGAACAAATATTCCAACATGGCATTATTGCACTTTTGTTCCTAATGATAGGAGCATTCACTAAAGATGTTTCAATGGATTTGATTATAGGATTGAGTCCATACTTTATTGCATTTTTTGGTGTATTGCTGATTTATCAGCTACCTCTTGAATTTGAAAAAATGAATGGAGAATGGATAGTTGCCGATTGGGATCAAAAAGTGTATCACCTTAGCTTATCTACAATTCTGATATTTCTTTCGGTGGGAATCGGATCATGGTTGGATGATCCTATCATTAGCACGGCTGCCATGGTGTCCACCTCGTTTCCGTTCATTGCTTTGTTTTGGCCAAACCATCACCGACATTTACAGCGGGCGCGCTTTTATCCTATTTTCATCTTAGCCATGTTTCTCTGTGTACGGATGCCGTGGTTTTTGGTGCCGCTTACAATTTTGTTTTTCCTGATCCGAACCGTGAATTATTTCAGATATGGTATTGTTTATCCGTCCTTTGGCGTTGATTTCACAGAAACCAATTAATGTATGACGCCATTATTGTGGGTTCCGGCCCTGCCGGTACCACAGCAGCCCTTTATGCCATCCGTTTGGGCTTGAACTGTATTTTACTGGATAAGGCTGTTTTCCCACGAGATAAAATTTGCGGTGATGCCTTGTCCGGGAAAAGTGTGCGCATATTGAATGAACTGGGCTTGCTGGAAGAAGTGAGTAAACTGGGTGGAACGGAGATTAATCGCATCACCTTTGGAAGTCCAAAAAATAAAATATTCGACGTTTATCTCAAGGGCACGGAAAATAACGATCGAATCATGAAGGGATTTGTAATCCCCAGGAAGATCTTTGATAATTATCTATTTGAAAAAGCAGATGCAGTGACAGATACGAGGCAAGGAT